>JAZLJE010000293.1:0-6633 GCA_045617705.1 Ruminococcus sp. | reverse complement strand
TCTTGATAAATTGGCAGGGGTTGCCGAACCCGAACAAAAGAGAAAAATTATCGGTGCTGAATTTATCAGAGTGTTTGAAGAAGAAGCAAGAAAACTCGACGGTGTTGAGTTTTTGGCACAAGGTACAATTTATCCCGATATCCTCGAAAGCGACGGGGTAAAGGCACACCACAATGTCGGCGGTTTGCCCGAAGACTTGCAATTTGAACTCGTAGAGCCATTAAAACTCTTGTTCAAAGATGAAGTCAGAGTAGTCGGGAAAACTCTCGGCTTACCTGACAAAATGGTGTACAGACAGCCGTTCCCCGGTCCCGGATTGGGTGTCAGATGTTTGGGAGCCATTACTCGCGAAAGACTCGAACTTGTTCGCGAGTCGGATGCAATTTTGCGTGACGAATTTGACAAAAACGGACTCGCAGGAAAAGTTTGGCAGTATTTTACAGCCATTCCAGATTTTAAGTCAGTCGGCGTAAAAGACGGTGCTCGCAGTTTTGCGTATCCCGTTATTATCCGTGCCGTAAATACAGTTGACGCCATGACAGCAACTGTTGCGGATATTCCTTTTGATGTGCTTCAAAAGATAACAAGTCGCATTATTACCGAAATTGATGGTGTTAACAGAGTTCTGTTTGATATCACACCAAAACCCAGCGCTACAATCGAATGGGAGTAAATTTGTAATCTAAATGCGATTATCGCATAGAATTTATATTATAATTCTTTTAGAATGACAGCGTTTGTTGATTCTAAAATCAAAGGAGATTATTATGAGTAGAACATTAAAAGAAGTTCTCGCTATGTGCGAGGATAATGAAATCGAAATAATTGATTTCAAAATGACAGACATCGACGGTAGATGGCATCATCTTTCTATTCCAGTTGAGCGTTTGACAGAAGACACAATGAAATACGGTATCGGTTTTGACGGCTCTAACTATGGTTACGCCGCTGTTGAAAACTCCGATATGGTTTTCATTCCCGACCTTGATTCTGCTGTTGTCGACTGTTTTATGGAAATTCCAACGCTCTCTATGATAGGCGATGTTATGATTATTGACCGTCCTAACAACAGACCTTTTAACCAGTATCCGAGAAATGTTGCAAAGCGTGCAAACGAGTATATGAAAGAAACAGGCGTTGCCGATACAATGATTATCGGACCTGAATACGAATTTTACATTTTTGACGGCGTTCAATTTGAAAACACTCCCGAATGTTCAGGCTTTGCCATTGATTGTGAACAGGCTCAATGGAACAGCGGTTCTGAATTCAACAACAACGGCTATATCGTAAATCGTGCAAAAGGCTACCATGTTGACCTTCCCAACGATGTAAACGCTGATTTAAGAAGTGAGATGTGTCTTCTCTTAAAAGACTGGGGCGTAGATGTTAAGTATCATCACTCCGAAGTCGGCGGTTGCGGTCAGATGGAAATCGAAGTTGCTATGGACGAGATGACAAAACTCGCTGACGGTACATTAACAGCAAAATATGTTATCAAAAACACAGCGGCACAGGCTGGCAAAACAGTAACATTTATGCCTAAGCCCGTTGCAAAAGAAGCAGGCTCCGGCATGCATGTTCACATGCATCTGTTCAAAAACGGCAAACCGATTTTTTATGATGAGAACGGTTATGCTCAGTTGTCTGAAACCGCTATGTACTTTATCGGCGGACTACTTACTCACGCAGCATCACTTTGTGCTATTACAAACCCGTCAACTAACTCTTATAAGCGTCTGATACCCGGATACGAAGCACCTGTTACAATCGGCTATGCCATGTCTAACCGTTCTGCAGTTATCCGTATTCCCGCTTATGCAAAAGCACCGAAAGACAAGAGATTTGAACTTCGTAACCCCGACGCAACCTGTAATCCTTACTATGCTTATGCCGCTATCCTCATGGCAGGCCTTGACGGTATAGAAAAGAAAATTGACCCGCAAGCAAAAGGTTGGGGACCGTTTGACTTTAACCTTTGGGATTTGCCGGACGAAGAAAAGGCAAAACTCGGCGGACTTCCGAAGTCTCTTGACGAGGCTATTGACGCTCTTGAAAATGACTATGAATATCTTACAAAAGGCGGAGTATTCCCGAAAGAACTCATCGACATCATTATCAAGCGTAATCGTGCCGCGAGCGAAGAGGTTAATCGTACAACAAATCCGAAAGAATTTGAACTTTACTACGACCTTTAATAATAAATTTGCCCTTGCTTTACGGCAGGGGCATTTTTTACTTGATAAAAAGTATTATTCAATGTATAATTATTTAAAATAGTTTTGAAATGATGTGATTATATATGCCACAACACGCGATAGAAACTTCTTTGATAACGCCGAGAGAAAGAAACTGGGGCGTTGATTTTCTGCGTATTGTTTCTATGCTTCTTATCGTGCTGATGCATGTTTTGAATATCGGGGGAGTTGCTGCTTCGGTAAAGACAGGTTCTGCGAAATATATTATTGTTGAGTTATTTTATGCACTGTGTTATTGCTGTGTAAACTGCTATGCTCTTATTTCCGGATATGTAGGAATAAACGGAAGATATAAGTATACAAATATCGTTATGATTTGGCTACAGGTTATTTTTTACACACTCACAATAACTTTGATTTATTCTCTTGTTTCACATACAGCGATACCGCAAGAAAATATGCTTAAAGCATTTTTCCCAGTAATGTGCAAAGAATATTGGTACATTTCGTCTTATGTCGGTTTGTTCTTCCTAATGCCTGTACTGAATATTGCAGTAAATAAGGCTAATATTAAACAACTTTTGGGTATCATATTACCCTTGTTCGTTATCTTTAATCTTTTGCCGTTCTTCCCGATATATAAAGATATATCCGGACTCGCCGGGGGATATTCTGTTATTTGGCTTATGTATATGTATCTTATCGGTGGATTTTTGAGCAAGTTTAAAAACGAATTAGAAAGAATATCAAATTATGTTTTAGTATCTATATACATAATCACGACTTTGATGTTGTTTGTCGGGGATATGTTGGTAGATAGAGAAATAGCATTTTTCAAAGACCTTTCGTTTTTGTCCTACACTTCTCCGATTTGTGTAATCCAATCAGTATGTATGATGATACTTTTCTCACGAATGAAACTAAAAAAACTTGTCCCTGTTGTAAAATTCTTTGCACCGCTGACACTGGGAGTATTCCTTATCCATGTTCATACATATATTTGGTATCCTGTATTGAAAAACCGCTTTGTATCCTACGCCCAAAAGGGAACATTAGTATTTGCTTTATATGTTATATTGACCGTGTTCTGTATATACATCGCTTGTTCACTAATTGATTTCGTACGAAATTCGATTTTTAAAGCATTGAAACTGAAAGAAAGAATATACAAACTTGAACTAAAAACAATCGGAGATGTATGGGGAACAAAGGACAATTAAATATTAATTCTATTTGACAAATTAATCAGAATGTGATATAGTAATTTGCAGTGAAAAATCACATTCTTTTGCAGATGTAGTTTAGTGGTAGAACTTCAGCCTTCCAAGCTGATCGTGTGGGTTCGATTCCCATCATCTGCTCCAAATAACCTTTGCATATAGCAAAGGTTATTTTTTTCATCACTAATGACTGTATAATCTTCGTAAAGGACTGAGAATATATGAAAGTTGTTAAAAAAATATTCGCTTCACTTGAGATAGGAAAAAAGCAAAAAATGTCAGGTGTTTTCTTGATTATTGCAATCATTTCCGTTGTTTCGCTTTTGATAAGTAATGTTGTAGCAAACAAGAGCATTGAACTGTTCGGGTGGACTGTTGCAGGTCAAAAGTTGAGCATAGCGGCATCGTTTGTTGTTTTCCCGTTCACATATATTGCTTCGGATATTTTCTCCGAAGTTTACGGCTATGCATGGAGTAGAAAAATAAGTTGGATAGCACTTTTCGCAAATATATTTATGATACTTATGTTTAAACTTGTGACAATTATGCCCGGAATGGATACTGTGACTTCCGATGCTTTTGCCGTTGTTTGTGATTCTACCCCGGGTATCGTCTTTGCATCACTTACCGCATTTATGGTAGGCGATTTGTTCAATGACCTTGTCTTTGCAAAAATGAAGGCTCGTGACAAGACGGGGAAAGTATCCGCTTTTGCCTTTAGAAGTATTTTATCATCATTATGCGGTGAAATAATAGATTGTATTGTATTTCTTCCTTTACTGTATGTATTTATAAACGGCTACGGTACAATCATAACAAGTTTTTATCAACTTTTGGCAATTATTCTTATACAAGCGTTGCTAAAAACCTTGGTAGAATTAGTACTTTGTCCTTTGTCGGTACTGTGTATAGGGAAAATAAAGAAATACGAAGAAAGTATTAAATAAGCGAAACGCTCGGCACACATCAGTATACCGAGCGTTTTTTAATTGCTAAATTATTATACACTATTGTTACCGTCAAAGCGGTAAATTTCCTGATTGTCAATATCAATATCGGGAATGATTATCGGCTTAATTCCACAGTTCGCGGTGATAGTTGTTATCAATGCTTTTGAATAGGGGAAAAGAGCCTTGAATGTTTCCGTGTGAATAATTTCTTTCTTTACATTGCTGTCATAAGCAAAGAAACCGACAACCACAACGCGAATTTTAAACTTATCGGGATTATTGCCGTCGGCAACTTCAATATCAAATTCACTTCTGCACATATTACCTTCTTTTGCATATTGAACATTATATTGATATTTATTGCCGAGTTTAATTTGAGTTCCGTTGTCAAGTTTGCTGACAAATTCAATTTCATCAACTTTGTATCCTTGAAGTTTTATACAAGACATATTTATACACATCCTTTCATTTGAATCTATTTTATCATACTTTTTTAAATAAATAAAGAAAAAATTTATTGTTATATAAGATATTTTAGTGCTTGATTTTGTCAAAATGATTTGATATAATAATTATGCCAAATATATCTGAATTGAATATGACAGAAGTTTTCACGCATCATAGAGGTAGTGTTTTTTTATTTGTAAAAAACGCTGGCTATATCAACTATCTCTGAATGTGTAATTTCTGTTGTTTGATATTTAGATATGTTTGGCGACAATCGAGCCGTGCGTTTTTATGCGTATGACTTCGGTTGTACGCTTTTTTTATTATTCTACTTTATTGGAGGTACAGATATGTATTGTACAAATTGCGGGACAAAATTTGAAGGGAAGTTTTGTCCATGTTGCGGAGAAGAAGCACAGAGCTTTATAAAAAGAAATCCTTCTTTAAATAATTCGGATAGGATAATTAACCAAGCAGAAAGCAACAATTCTGAAATAAATAATACTTTTCCTTCTTCAAAGTATTATCCTGAACACAATGACAAAAGCACTAATGAAAACTCAAATACAGAAAATAAATTAGGCAGTGTCGCAATTATTAAAAAACAACCGTGGTTTTCTGCAAAAATAGTAATCGGCATTATTTCAATGATTATTTCTGCTTTTGAAATAATTTATATGTTTTCTATTAATATTATTTCTCTACAATCAACCATAACTCTATACGCTTTGATAAGTTGTGTAATAATGCTTCTAGCCGGCATAATTTCCGTTGCAATGAATAATTCGTATGCTATAAGTGGTAGCATATGTTCATCTGTGTTATACCTTCTGGCATTTATACTTTCTACACAAACAACCATATTGTTCATCTCTGTTCAAATAATGGGTGGCTTGGCTCTATCTTTTTGCGTTGTTCATTTAGGTAGCTTGCTTGCAAGAATGCCTGCTTTTGTTTTTAACAAAGTTAAAAAAGCAATATTGATTATATGTTCTATTCTACTTGCCGTAACAGTTTTTTTTATTACACCTGCTATGTTTAGCATATATAAGGGAATAGATATCTCATCTAATATTTTATCAAATATAAATTTTCAAGTTCAAACAAACGATGGTAAAACTGTTACCGGCAACAACGAAAACGTTACCATTTCATTTAAAGAAATGCTTGATGAATATGAATCATTTATGGATGAATACTGTGACTTTATGAAAAAATACAAAAATTCTGATAATATGAAAGGTATGATGAAAGAATACTCTGAATATTTAGAAAGATATAATGAATTTGTAAAAAAAGTAGATCAGGTTGATGAAAAGAGTCTTTCAAAATCAGATTTAGATTACTACATAGAAGTAACTACACGGGTATCAAAAAAACTCATGGAATTATCACAGTAACAAATAATTTTTATTTTGAGAAATACTTAATAATTAGCTCGACGGTACATAATTCGTTGTATGATATTGAAAATATACTTTGATTGTCGCAGTAATGTAGCAATCTGACACTTTTTTGACTATTCAATTTAGTTAATTTTCATATTTTCATTGACATAATGAAAAAAAGTGGTATACTAATCAATGTACGCTGGGAAGTAGCCAAGTGGTAAGGCAACGGACTTTGACTCCGTCATCCGTGGGTTCAAATCCCGCATCCCCAATCAATTATTTAAGATATCTCCAAATAATATATAAATCAGACTTCATAACGAAACCAATAAAATATGGGTGGCGAAAGCCACCTGTATTTTATGCGTTTTTAACAATAATGTAAAAAAGGGGTGATACATATGGCTAATAAGACAAGAATAAGAGA
>JAZLJE010000292.1:0-4301 GCA_045617705.1 Ruminococcus sp. | reverse complement strand
TGGCAAGACCTAAGAAAAGACCGATAGCCAAACCGATAATTACAAATCTCGGTACGCTCGGTGATGATGGCGCACGGGGAATTGATGCTTCGTCAACGGTGTCAACTTTACCTGCTTCACCGAAGTATTTTGCAAAGACAGCGGGTGCAGCAGCAGCAACTTTATTTGCAACATTAGCGGCTGTACCGGGGTCGGAAGAGGATGCCGTTATCCTTAGAAAATACGAGTTTTCAATTGCTTGTATTGAAACCGAATTACCGCCTATGATACTTTTCATATCGGGGTCCTGTGTAAACAGTACAGTACAGGTATTTGCAAGTGCAACTGATGAGGAGATATTAGAAGTATTGACTTTTTCGGAAACTTCGCCAGCAGCAGTAGTTTCACTTTGAATGTTTCCATAAACAAAACTTGAGTCATTCTGTACAATAACCAAAGCACTTGTTGTATAGACAGGAGTTACAAAAAACGAAACATAAATATAGGACAAAACTCCGCCTACAACGGTTAAAATGATAATAAGTTTAATATGTGCCAAAAACATTTTCAGCACATCGCTGATAGAAATTTGCCTCGACATATTAACCTCCGAACACATAAAATCAAGTATATATTATAATATATCAACGAAAACATAATTCTGTATTAGAATTATGAATATTTTGTCATAAAATGTAAAAAGAATAAACTTTTATCCTAAAATGCTTAACAATACACCTGCTGCAACAGCAGAACCGATAACTCCCGCAACATTCGGTCCCATCGCGTGCATCAAAAGGAAGTTACCGGGGTTCTCTTCCTGACCGACTTTGTTTGATACTCGCGCAGCCATAGGAACAGCCGAAACACCCGCAGAGCCGATAAGCGGATTTATCTTTCCGCCGGAAAGTTTGTACATAATTTTTCCGAACAATACGCCGAAAGCAGTACCCATACAGAAAGCAAAAAGTCCGAGTGCAATAATTCCGAGAGTCTTCGGTGTTAGGAAAACTTCACCTGTAGCGGTAGCACCGACAGTAACTCCGAGGAAAATAGTGATAATATTCATCAATTCGTTTTGTGCGGTTTTTGAAATTCTTTCAACAACTCCGCTTTCTTTGAAGATATTACCGAGCATCAACATACCGACAAGCGGTGCGGCAGACGGCAATGCAATTGCACAAACGATAACAACAACTACGGGGAACATTATTTTTTCAAGTTTTGACACGGGGCGAAGTTGTTGCATAACAACAGAACGCTCTTTTTTGGTTGTCAAAGCCTTCATAATCGGCGGTTGGATAATCGGCACAAGTGCCATATAAGAATATGCCGCTACGGCGATTGGTCCCAAAAGTTCGGGAGCAAGTTTACTTGTTACATAAATTGCCGTAGGACCGTCGGCACCGCCGATAATTCCGATAGAACCCGCCTGTGGTTGGGTAAATCCGAGGAAAATCGCACCGATAAAGGTGATAAATATACCAATTTGAGCAGCAGCACCGAGGATAAAACTTTTAGGGCTTGCAATAAGCGGGCCAAAGTCTGTCATAGCACCGATACCAAGGAAAATCAGCGGAGGAAAAATTCCGAGTTTTACACCTTGATAAAGGTAATAAAGAAGTCCGCCGTATGTCGGAATATTGTAATATTTTACACCGTCGACTATCGTTGTTGCATACGATATAACCTGTCCCTGATGCGACGCCTCATACAAAGAACATTCTATCATCTCGGTAGATGGCGGAGCCATAATCGCAGGGAACAAATTGACAAGCAACATACCGAAAGCGATAGGCAAAAGCAAAAGCGGCTCATACTGCTTTTTTATCGCAAGATACATAAGGACTATTGAAACTGCTATCATAACATAATTCTGCCATGTAAGAGTAACAAGTCCGGAATCGAGATAAAGACCTTTTAGAGCCTCTAAAAATCCATTTATAATAACCATACTTAACCTCTCCTACATCAAAACGGTCTTGTGTTTTCAAGAACACCTGTATTTCGCCACATACTTTTTGACGCAGGCTGTTTTCTGATACTCTTGATTTTTGTTTTTCCTACACCATAGATACTGTCGACAGCCGCCGCTATAACAGCGATAATTTCGCCGTTGTCGGTTTCAACAATATTTTCTTCAAGAAGTTGTTTTTCGGATTCATTAAGCACAACATCAATTTTCGGTGTAGCCTTATTTTTATTTTGAAGTTTGTAAACTATCGTTCCGTAAAGTTTGATTATACCGATAAGCAAAAGCAAAACTGCAAACACAACAACAAAACCTGTCAGCAGTATTGTAATTGACACAGTAATTTTGTCTTCCATATTATCCTCCGAGTTCAAAGTATTCCATAATGTATTATAACTCAAATGAATATTTTTTTCAACCGAAAATAAGCATAAATTTTATTTTTATGGCTCAAAAAATAAAAAATCCCCGCTAATAATAACGGGGATAATTTACTAATTCAAGATACGAATAATCAGTTTTCTTTTTCTTCGGCTTGCTCTTCTTCAATAAACTCGACTTCTTCGACTTCTTTATTTTTGTTTTCTTCGATACCCAATTTATCGGAGACTTTTTTCTTTGCCTTTCTGAACATAACTACGACAAATGCACCGACAGCAACAGCAACAGAAGCAACACCGGTGATTAGTGCAGTAGTAGCAGACGGGTCTAAATACGCTTGTGTAAATACCATAGGAATCATTATAAATTACCTCATTTCTTTATGTTTTCTTTAATTCTTGTAAAAATATAATCAACGCCGAATTTTCCGTTACTTCCGAAATTGAAGAAATAAGTATTTCTTAAATTCAAAAGTTTATCGGAATATGAGTTATCACCCAAAAGTGACAACGCATAATTTCTGACATTTTTAACTTCTTCTTTATCTATTGCCTGCCCGACAACATCCCTAAGTGCGATATCCTGAGGTACTATTCCTATTGCCTCGTAGTTCTCGTTTTCGCATTTAGGTTGGGTGTTGACAAATAAAACAGGTTTTAGAGTAGATATAGCAAACTCCGGTCCGATACCCGACCAGTCGGTAATAAGCAAATCACTTGTATATACTGATTTATTGCTTGAAAAATCCGTTTCGAAAACAAGGTTTTCTCCTACTTTATCGCTGTATTTTTCAATAAGTACATCAAGTTTTGATTTATAACGCTTAACATACTCGGGATGGGGGCGTACGATAATACGAAAATCGTCATCGTAAAGCCCATTTATAAGTCCGTCGATGCAACTGTCAAGAAGGTTATCTTCCTGCCACGACGGAGCAATAAGTATCTGCTTCTTGCCGTCCTGCGTTTTATCAAGTTTTGCATTTGCTTCGCAAAGTTTTTCGATAAGCGGATAACCATACTCAACCATAGTTTTTTCTTTGGTGTTATAGAGTTTTTCGGTAGCCCGCATTTCTTTTACTATATGAGGGCCTGAACAGAATATAGTATCGAAATTATCAAAAGCGTGGTCGTTGAAACTGTAACTCATACTCATTGGGTCATGAGGAACATAGATATACTCGATATCTTTTCGCACCAAAGAACGCTTTAAGTACATTCTGTCAAGGTCGGGAGTAGTCAGCACAACTATATCCGCATCCATTTTCATAAACAGGGTAATCATTTTTTTGACGCCGATATAATACGGTTTGATATACGGATTATTCTGTGCCATCTCGAAAATTTTATCATTCGGGTCGTTTGTTATGTAATGGATGGGCATTTTTACTTTACTTAACAAACCCTCGATAATGCAGTCGTAATACTTGTAGAAACCGCTTTTTTCGCTGTAGAAAACAATATGCTTGTTTGCAACTGTAAAGAATTTTTTGTAGTCTGCTTTTTCTCTTTTCTTTTCTTCGGGTGTTTGTTTGGTCTGCTTTGCTGATTCTTTCAGTTTTGCAAGTTCAGCGCGGGAGTCTTCGAGTTTCTCGTAGTCAACATATTTCTTTGGAGGAATAAAAAAGTTAAGAATATACAACTGTGCGACCGAGAAAAGATTTGAGAAAATCCAGTACAAAGCAATTCCCAACGGAACAAAATAGCCAAGATAAAGTGACAACAGTACAGAAAGTATCATAAGACCGTACTGATTGAATTTTCCCTGTTCAGCCTGCAAAACATTGCTTGCATTCTGGCAGAAGCACAAAAACCATGCGGAAACTCCTGCTACTATCGGTGCACCTAAAGCAAGCAACGGAATAGCAGTTAATATTTCAGACGGGACCATACAGAGGTCTATTCCCAAAAATGTAAAGTTAAGTGATGAAATTTGGGCAAGAATATTGCCGTCAATAGCCGCATAAGGG
>JAZLJE010000291.1:0-2496 GCA_045617705.1 Ruminococcus sp. | reverse complement strand
GCGGCTATTATAGTTAATATCAATTTTGAAAAAGAAAAGTCAGAAAAATCGGGCAACAAATAATATTTCAGTCCTTCATTTGCACCGTCAAGAGTAAGAGTATATATGGCGATAACAATAATCAGTCCCAAAAGCAGTGGCATTAACACTTTGCTTAATGCCTCTATTCCCTTTTTTACGCCTAAAATAACGGCGGATGCAGTTAATACGAAAAATATAACAAAGAAAAATGTAGGACTGCCTATTTCTCCGATAAAGTTTCCAAAATAAGCGTTGCTGTCCTTTGCCACAACAGAAAGTTGTCCGGAAACAAAAGTATAAAAATACTTAATAACCCATCCGCCGATTACACAATAATACGGTGTAATAATAAAAGGAATAACGGCTGCTATCCAACCTAAAAAAGAAAACTTCTTATTAATTGCACCATACGCACCGATAACCGACTTTCCTGTTCTTCTGCCGATGGAAATCTCGGTTAACATCAATGTAAATCCAAAGGTTAAAGCCAAGACAATATATACAATAAGGAAAAATCCGCCACCATATTTAGCGGCAAGATAAGGAAATCTCCATATATTTCCCAAACCGACAGCCGAGCCTGCCGCTGCGAGAACAAAGCCTATCTTTGAACTGAAGCCTTCTTTGCTTTTATCAATCGATTTGTCATTTTTCATTATCAAATCCCCACTTGTTTCTTATTGTTCGCGATTTTCTTTATATCTGTCGATTTTTGCTTCAGTATGCACAAGCAGAGCCATAAGAGAAAAATCTCTTAAAAATACAACAATCCACGCAATAAATAAATATGAATTCGGCTTCGCAGTCAAAGTACAAACAGAATATGCTATTTGAATACCGTATGAAAGTAAGAGGAATAATAACGCTGTGACACTTGTTTGTCTGATTCTTTTGTTACTCAACTTTGAGTTATTGAGCAAAAAATGATTAATAAAAATAAGACCGTAGATTACAACATTTACTATTTCGAGCAGAAGAAAAATCGAATCATCTGCCATATCTTTAAAAGGATACATACCACTTACCATATAAGAAGTCAGATATGACGTTGACATACACAACTGATATGTAAGCAGAGAGCCCATAATCGGCTTTTGAAGATTTTTCTTGTGATTTAGATAAGAATAAAGTAAAAATCCGACTCCTATAGGCACAAGCATAAAATTAATGAATGAAAACACATCCATACCTTCAGACATAATCGTTAATACTATTTCAATTACTGAAAAAATTATCGTAAGTACTCCCAAAGCAACCATAAGTTTGTTAGTCGTTTTACCGTTTAATTCTTTACTCATATTATCCCCCTGTTTAGCAGATTCCGTTTATAATATATGAAGACTATTTATCATTTTCATACTTACTTGCGGGAATCAACGACTTTGCAAGGTCTATTACAAAAGTTGTTTTATCTCCGAAGTTAAACTCGCAAGTCTCTTTGATTTTTGTATTCTTTGAGGTTGCGGTTTCATACATTTTTTCATATACATCTTCCGGAATATCAAATCTGAACGAAACATTTGTGGATTCTCCAACCGCTATCTCAACCGGTTTGGTTGACCACATCATTACATCTCCTGTGTCACTGACTTGACCCGGATTTTGCTGAAATGTTGTTCCGTCAAAATATCTTATTTGAGAATCTTCATTTTCTTGATAAGACAATTTTGCAGTGATTTTATCAGAAAATGTCTGTGATTTATTTGATATGTTCTTTATTGTAAAAAGTACTTCCGCTGTTGTATAGTTTTCTTTTGACAGTTCCCAACGAATAGTTTTTGCAGGACTTGTGTCACTATCAGTATAGTAATAGTACCATCCTTCTGCTTTTGCATCGTCGTCCAAAACTTCTGCGTACAAATCACTCATTTCGCACAAACCTTCACACTTAACAGTATCGCCAAGTCCGAACAAAACCGTTTTCTCTTCTTCTATGCTAACAGATGAATTTTCAGTTGCTTTTTTGTCAGGTGTATTATCCGCTTTCGAGCATCCTGCAAAGGCAAGTATTGCACATAAAAGTAATGTGAATAAAAATACCATTTTATTTTTCATAATGTTACCCTCCAAGTTATTTTTAAGTATTTCTACAGATTGAGTCTTATCGTGCTTTGGCACAAATTAATAACGAAGGATGAAATCGCTTGCTGATGAATAATTCAAGGCGCTACACCCGCAAACGATTATTCTCCAATTAGATATATTCCAATGTTCATTTTCTTTATTAATAATTATATCATATTCCTTTCGATATTTGCAATATATTATTTGACTTTATTTAATGTATCCAAAGAGCATTAAAATGACTACTCAATTGATTATGAATCCTTGTTTTATTGATTAGATAAAAAAGGAAAAGCCCCAGCCAAATGGTCGGAGCTCAACACAAAATGAAAAAGAAATTAGATATATTTTCTATATCGTATTTTTATATCATATTTAGTATAACACCTTTTTAGAAAAATTGCAATACTT
>JAZLJE010000290.1:0-1830 GCA_045617705.1 Ruminococcus sp. | reverse complement strand
AGCATCAAGTGAAGGTAAGACTGTTATTATAGCAGGGGACAGAAATCACCCCGAAGTAGTTGGAATTATCGGACACCTAAACGGAGAGTATTTCACATTCAAAAACGAAGAAGAATTACAGCAAATTTCACAAATAATTCCGCAAGAGAATAATAACGGCATTTGTGTAGTAGCACAAACAACTTTTGATGTCGAACTTTTTAAAAAATGTGTAAAAATTCTTAAAAAAGTATATACAAACGCAGAATTTTTTGATACAATATGTAATGCTACGTCGGTTAGACAAGCAGAGGCTGCATCCCTTGCTAAAAAATCCGATTGTATGATTATCATAGGGGACACTCACAGTTCAAATACTTACAAACTTTTTTCAATTTGTAAATCCTATTGTGAGAACTCGCATCTTATTGAAACAGCAGATGATTTGCAATCTGTTATTTTTGAGCATTGTGATAATATCGGCGTGACAGCGGGTGCTTCTACACCTGACAGGATAATAAAGGAGGTACTGGATAAAATGACTGATGTAATCAAATCCGGTGAAACAAACGAATCTTTTGAGGAGATGTTAGAAGAATCCCTCAAAACTTTAAATACAAACGAAAGGGTTATGGGCACTGTTGTCGGTATAGCACCTAACGAAGTATTCGTAGATGTCGGCAGAAAACAAGCAGGTTTTGTACCGCTTGAAGAATTATCTGCTACTCCCGTTTCTTCTCCCGAAGAAGTTGTCAAAATCGGTGACGAAATCGAACTTCTCATTATGAAGACAAACGACCAGGAAGGCACAATTATGCTTTCCAAAAAGCGTGTAGATGCTAAAAAAGGCTTTGAAAAACTCGAAAAAGCCTATCAAGATAAAGAAATACTCACAGGTGTTGTTACAGAAGTAATCAACGGCGGTGTTATTGTTGTTTCAAACGATACAAGAATTTTCGTTCCTGCATCACAGGCAACACTTAACCGTGACGATAATCTCGAAGAACTCAAAGGTCAGGAAGTTAACTTCCGCCTTATCGAAGTATCACAGCGTGGCAGAAGACAGAAAATTATCGGTTCTATCCGTTCAGTTCTCAGAGATGAAGCAAACGAAGCAAAATCTGCTTTCTGGAACGAATGTGAAGTTGGTAAGAAATACACGGGTACTGTCAGAACATTGACTCCTTACGGCGCATTTGTTGACCTTGGCGGAGTTTCGGGAATGATTCATATTTCCGAACTTTCTTGGCTTAGAATTAAACATCCGAGCGAAGTTGTTAATGTCGGCGATACTGTTGAAGTATATGTTAAAGACATCAATCCCGAAACAAAGAAGATTTCTTTGGGATATAAGAAGACAGAAGAAAATCCGTGGCTCATTCTCAAAGAGCAGTATCCTGTTGATACAGTAGTTAAAGCAAAAGTAGCAGGTCTTACTTCTTTCGGTGCTTTTGCTAACATAATCCCCGGTATTGACGGTCTTATCCATATTTCACAGATTTCTAACAAGCGTATCGAAAAGCCTGCCGATGAACTCAAGGTCGGCGACGAGGTAGAGGCAAAGATTATTGCTATCGATTTCGATAAAAGGCGTGTAAGCCTTTCTATCCGTGCTTTACTTCCCGAACCTGAAGTAGAAGTTAAAGAAGAAAAGGCTGAAGAAAATACAGAAGACGAAGTTGTTGCTGTTGCCGAAACTGACGGTGAAGTTACAGTTTCCGAGACTGTAGAAATCGAAGAACCTGCTGCAGAACCTGCTGTCGAAGCAGAAGAAGTTACAGCAGAAGTTGAAACTCCCGATACAGCAGAAGAATCTGCAGAAGAATAATTTTAAAAAACTTGGGCATCCTT
>JAZLJE010000289.1:0-3164 GCA_045617705.1 Ruminococcus sp. | reverse complement strand
AAGTATTTGGAAATGTTTTTTGACAATCTGCTTCTCGGCACAAATTACGAACTGAAAAATCGCTATACGCACATTGATTATGAGGATAAAGAGAAGTCCCAAAGTATCAATCCAAAAGTTTCAAAGTATCATTTTGATACTTTGAACTGTTCGCTGGAAGAATTGGCGATTTTAAAAATGATTGCAAATAATCCTAATGTCAAACAGCAGGAACTTATAAAAGTGACGGGAAAATCTATTGCAACCGTAAAAAGAATTATGAAATCTTTGCAGGATAAAAATTTTATCCGCAGAGAGAACGGCAAACGCTACGGAAAGTGGGAAATTTTGATTTAAAAATTTTTATAAATAGTTTTCCGAAAAATATTAACAAAGATTTTAGAAAGGTGACTATTATGAGCGAAAAGATGACACCGATAAGCATTGACAAATTACTTTGTAACATCACTGCCGAATACAAAAATCAAAACAGTATTTTCTCTGTTTTCAAGATGTTCAAATCAAAGGACAAGTGCCTCAATATTTTTGATGAAAAAATCGAAACACCGTTAGGCGTTGCCGCAGGACCGAATACCCAACTTGCACAGAATATCGTTTCTGCCTATGTTGCGGGTGCAAGATTTTTTGAACTGAAAACGGTGCAGACTTTAGACGGCGAAGACCTTGCAAAATGTATCAATCGTCCGTGTATCAAGGCTGATGACGAGGGTTATAACTGCGAATGGTCAACCGAATTGACGGTCAAAAACGCCATGGAAGAATACATAAAAGCATGGTGCATATTAAAGGTTATTTCAAAAGCCTATTCTTTGGGAAGTAGTGACGGCTTTGTATTTAATATGAGTGTCGGCTATGATTTAGACGGCATAAAAAGCAAGAAGATAGACGACTTTATCGAGGGACTGAAAAACGCAGAGAATACCGAAATTTTCAAAGAGTGTAAAGTCGCTTTGAAAAAGTATTTTCCCGATATGAGCGAATATATTGACACGATTTCTCCGAATGTTTGCACAAGCGTTACTCTTTCTACTCTTCACGGCTGTCCCCCCGATGAGATTGAACGAATTGCAACATATCTTATTAGTGAGAAGCACCTCAACACCTATGTTAAATGCAACCCGACTATTTTGGGATATCAAAGTGCAAGGGACATTCTCGACTCTATGGGCTACGACTATGTTGCTTTTGACGAGCATCATTTTGTTGAAGATTTGCAGTATAGTGATGCAGTTTCAATGTTCAAAAGGTTGTTATCCCTTGCAAAAGAGAATAACCTTGAATTCGGCTTGAAGTTGTCAAATACTTTCCCTGTTGATGTAAAGCAAAACGAACTGCCGAGTGATGAAATGTATATGAGCGGAAAGTCGCTTTTCCCGCTTACTGTTGAAATGGCAAACCATATCAGCAAAGATTTTTCGGGAAAACTTCGCATTTCATTTTCCGGAGGTGCTGATTTCTTCAATACAGACAAACTTTTTGATGCAAATATTTGGCCTGTAACCGTTGCAACTACGATACTAAAACCCGGCGGATATTTAAGGCTAAAACAAATGGCAGAACTTTTGCAGGAAAAAGAGTACAAAGACTTTTCTGCTGTTGATGTTGAGAAAGTATCTGCCCTTTCACAAAATTGCCGTTTTGACAAACACCATACAAAACCGATAAAACCGATAAAAAGCAGAAAGAGTGAAGACGAAGTACCGCTTTTTGACTGTTTTACCGCACCGTGTATGAATGGCTGTCCGATAGAGCAGGACATCCCGCAGTATATCAAACTTTGCGAAAAAGGGATGTACAAAGAAGCACTTCGCGTCATTACGCAGAAAAACCCCTTGCCGTTTATCACAGGCACTATCTGCGCGCATAATTGTATGTCAAAATGTACGAGAAATTTCTACGAGTCTTCCGTAAATATCCGCGGTACAAAACTTCTTGCCGCAGAAAAAGCCTATGAAGAACTTATAAAAGAAATTAAGCCTTTTAGTAAAAAATCCGACAAAAAAGTAGCGATTATCGGTGGCGGTGTAGCAGGACTTTCGGCGGCATTTTTTATCGCAAGAGAGGGCATAGAAGTCACCGTTTTCGAGCGTGACAAATTCGCAGGCGGAATTGTTCGAAATGTTATCCCGTCGTTTAGAATAAGTAACGAGGCAATTGAAAAAGATATCGCCCTTATTGAAAAAACGGGTGCAAAAATCCTCACAGAAACCGAGGCACCCTCTGTAGAAGAACTCAAAAATATGGGATATACCCATATTGCTTTTGCTGTAGGTGCGTACAAAAAGCAACCGCTCAATATAGAGGGAAATGTAGTAAATGTTATCGACTTTTTGCGTGATGCAAAGTCAGGAAAAGATATAGATTTAGGCAAGTCTGTTGCCGTAATCGGCGGAGGTAACACCGCTATGGATGCCGCACGCCTTGCAAAAAGACTTGACAAAAATGCAAAAGTATCTATAGTTTATCGTCGTACAAAACGCTATATGCCCGCCGATGAAGAAGAACTGACACTTGCTCTTTCCGACTCAGTTGAATTTTGTGAACTTTTATCCCCGATTAAGCAAGAAGACGGAAAACTTTTGTGTTCAGTTATGAAACTTTCCACCCCCGACGAGTCGGGAAGACAAAGACCTGTTGACACGGGGGATGTAACTTTTGTCGATGCCGATACGGTTATCTTTGCGATAGGCGAAAAGGTAGAAAGCGACATATTTACAGAAAACGGAATTGATGTAGACGAAAAGGGCAGAGTGCCTTTCAAGACGAATGTTGACGGCGTGTATAATATCGGCGACAGTTTGCGCGGTCCGTCTACCGTTGTTGAATGTATAAAAGACGCACAGCGTTTTGCGAATGAAGTTATCGGAAAAGAGCATATAATGGATATTCCGATTGAAGCCTTTGTCACAGTCGACGACGCAAAAAGCAGAAAAGGTATTTTGTGTGACGAAGCAAAGTGCGAGGGCGAAAGGTGCTTAAACTGCAATACAGTATGCGAAAACTGTGTTGATGTCTGCCCGAACCGTGCAAATGTGGTTATAACATTGCCCGACAAACGCAGAGAGATTTTGCATATTGACCGTATGTGCAACGAATGCGGAAACTGCAAGTCGTTTTGCCCTTACAGCAGTGCGCCGTACAAAGATAAATTTACTTTGTTTAAC
>JAZLJE010000288.1:0-7365 GCA_045617705.1 Ruminococcus sp. | reverse complement strand
AGAGCCTTTATTTTATATAAGTTGTTATATAGATGCAACTGTATTGCCACTTATCAGGTCTTGTACTGAAGTTTCAAATTTCGTGACAAAACTTTTGTAAACAAGACCGACAGTTTCACCGTTTAAGGCACAAGCCATTTTTGTATCATTGTAGTCATAGATGCTGACGGTGTCGTCACCGCGGTCAGTTGAGTAACTGAAAGTAATGGTTACTTTCGGGGAGACGAGAGAAGCGTTTTTGACTTCGCCGACATTTTGAATTTCGCAGATATTTTGGAAGAATACCGCAAAGTTAGTGTCGTCGAGTTTTTCGCCGTTATAGGTTGCGCTTGTTGTAGTGACTTCTTCTTCCTCGTCTTTGTCGTTGGTGACTGTTTGTGTTGTTGTTGCAACATCAAAAGAGTATGTTCCCGAACTGTCTTTTACTGTGATTTTTGATATGGATTCTTTGTTCGGGTCTAAAACGATTTCAGAGCGTAGTTTTTCCATATCGGTAGTAACCCACGAAAGATTTTCAGTAGGCATACTGTAAATTACTTTTGAGCCTTTTTGGAGAAGGTATACGCTGTTGTCTTTTGGTTGTGATGCGTAAAGTGTAACGGTAGTATCGGAGTATATCGCTTCGCATACGGCGTAGGGAGATGAAAGACCGTATTTGCTCAACTGACTGTCATTCGGATTTACACAAACCGCTTTTTCAGCGTGGAGTCCTCTTATATCACCCGAAATGTTTGAGCCTTCGACTTCGCCGATATACATTTTCTTCGGTGAGAGCATAACATAAGTCGAGTCAATCGCTTTGTCTTCGTTTGGAGCAAGAACGATATCGCTTGAAAACGCTTTGCCCGAAAGGGTAAGACGCTGAAAATCGGCGTTAGCCGTATCGTCGGCAGGCTGATTTACCGTCAAAGTTACAAGGTCAAGAACATTGTATAAAAGAGCATCAACAGAGTCATTTTCGACAAGATATACTGTGTCATTTGTGCCGAAAGTTACATAGGTTCCTGCGCCTTTTGCCGCTTCGTCACCTACTGTAATCATAGCGGATGTATCATCGTCAAAAAGCGTTTTAACAACGGCACGCGGAGAGTCAAAACCAAAGTCACTTTTGTTGCCCTCTAAAGATGCAACACTCAAAAAGTCAAGTTTTGACGCATCGTTTGCGATAGCGTCGGGCTTGCCGTCTTCTATCGGAATATCTTCAAAACCGACTATGGTGTAAATGGTGGTGTCGGTTTCTTCTTCACCGTCTTCGTTTTCGGTTTTCGGTGTTTCTGCGGTTACGATAAATGAACCGCCTTTGTTTTCGACATCAATTTTTTTGATGTTCGCGGGTGCGTATGACAAAAGTGTGCCGAAACTGTTGTTTTCAAGTTCGCCGTTTTCGTTTGTCACAACTTTCGCCTGGTGCATACCGTTTTCGTCAACGCTGTCTGTAACATCTGTACCCATATCAAGTTCGTGTTCGTCGTTTTTCGGCAGGAAGATAAGAAGACAGATAACTCCTGAAAGCACAACGGCGGCACAAGCACCGATAAGAAGCCACTTTGTAGATTTTTTCATTTTCTTTTTCGGCTTTTCTTCGGTGTCGGCTTCTGCATTATCTTTCGTTTCTTTCGAGTCGTCACGAACATCACGGGAAAGAAAACTTGACAAAGCGGAAGACTCTTCCTCTATGGTTTTTTCTTTTATTTCTTCGTTGTTTTTTATTTCTTTTTCGTCCATTATTTGTTCCTCCTGCGAAGCCAAATAATCAAACCGATGAAGATAACGGCTATCGGGATAATAAAGCGAACAAAGGCTGAAATAATCGTAGCCGTTGCGGAGGACGCAATACCGAGTTGCTGTGCATCAAGGTTTTTGCCCTCGATTGTGATACCGATATCATCACGCTGTGAAACGGTGTTAAGCATATTTATAAAGTACGCTGAATTGTTGAAAGATGTTGTGGACAAAGCACCCTCTGAAAGAGCGTCATAAGAGCCGATTACGATAACATTTGATTTTTCGTCGTCTGTGCCTTGGGTAGAAACTACGACACCGTTTAGTGTCTGCGGTGTTTCGTCGTTGTAGTCCCAGTTTTCGTCGGCATTAAGAGGCATCAAAACAGCACTTTCGGAAGTAGTCAAAACCGCTTTTGCTTTGTCTTCGTCTTTTATGCTTATCGGCATAGTGTAGAGCATAACAACGGGGATATTTTTCTCTTTGAGTGCCTTTGTATATGTTTCGTCCCTATAGTCGTAAATGGTGATAAGATACGGTTGCTGGGTGTTTGTCATGTGGCTTGTGTCTGTTTCAAAGACATAGCCTTTTTGTACCGACATTCCCCATTCGTCGAGCAGAGCCTCGATATTCGGCAGTTCGCCTGTTGCGTGGTCATTGGGAACATAGAGGAGGGTGTGACCGTATTTTCCGTCATTGTAGAGCCAGTTTGTGAGAGTTTCAAAGACATCTGCATCGATATCCTGTGTCGGTGCATACATAATAATAAACTGTGAGTCGTCGCTTATCTTACCTGACAAAAGTGAAACTTCTTCTGTTTCGTAGGCGTTATTAGCAAGAACTTTCGATAGATACGAACTGTCAAGTTCGCCCTGTCCGGAAAGTATTGTAACTTTCACCTTTTCTTCTGTGGTGACATTGAGTATAGCGGTGACAACAGCCTGTTCAACATGCTGACTTTCGATTACATAAGAACCGTAGGTGTAGAGATATTCCTGATTGTAGTCAAACATATCTTCGGTTGTGACTACGCGGTAATCTTCGCCCGATTCAACTAAAAGAAGCGATGAGCCGTCAGACCAGTCTACAGACGGATATTTTGATGTAAATGTCGGATTTTTTGAAAGGTCAACATATTTTAATGTTATTTTGTCGCTGTACTGTTCAAACTTTTTGAGCAATTTGTTAGCCTGAACATAGTATTCGTCAGCGGCTTCAAAGTCCTTTTCATTTTGCAGAACATAGATAGTAACATCTTTTGTGAGGGACTCTACATATTCTATACTTGTGCTTTGCAGTTCGTAAACCGAACTTGATGTAAAGTCGAAAGACAAAACGGGAAAACGCGTTACAAGAAGATTTGTTACTATATTAAGTGCAATTACAACTACAAGGAAAATTACGGTGAGAAGTAAAGCGATTGAGCCGTGTTTTGCTTTTCTGGATTTGAGAAAAGTTTTAATTTTTCCTTGTTTTTTCGGTTCTTGAGGTGTCTGTTTTGTCTCTTTTTCGGGAGTTTCTTCGGGGGTTACTTCTAAAATGTTTTTCTCATTGTTTTCCATTTCGGCACCTCCTTAACTCCAACGCCTTTTTTCAAGTACGCGTATTGTGAGGAAAATGAAGATTGCAATAACGCTTACGAAAAAGACGAGATTTGATAAATTCAAAATACCGTAGGTAAAGTTTGAATAATTCTGATTAAATGAAATTACGTTGAAAATCTTTGTGATAAAATCAACGGAAATAAGGCTTGAAATAGAGTCAAGCATATAGATAAAAAGTCCTGCACCGATAGAAACAATCGCTGCGATAATCTGGCTTTCTGTCAAAGCAGAAATGAAAATATCAATAGCGATTAACGCCCCGCCCAAAAGCAGAATACCGAGAATAGTGCAGAGAATAACCGCAAAATCGGGAGTGACAAAAAAGCAGATAATCACGGTGTAAATAATGAAAATCGCAACACAGCAGGCATAGAGGATAAAGGCGGAGAGAAATTTTCCCATAACGATGTCAAAAAGACTTACGGGAGAAGTAAGAAGTGCCTGGTCGGTTTTCAGTTTCTTTTCCTCGGAAAAAGATTTCATGGTAATCAGCGGAATGAGGAAAAGAATAATCATAAACATATTGGAGAAAACCGGAGTCAGCGAACTTGAATCGTAGTACAGGCAGAAAACATAGAAGTAAAGCCCCGAGAAAAAGAAGAATACAGCCATAACTATGTATGCAATAGCCGAATTAAAGTAAGACGACAGTTCTCTTTTGAGTATAGCACCCATCAGTTGTTTCCTCCCTTTCTTGTAGAATTTTCGGTAAGTTTCAGGAAACTTTCTTCAAGCGACATACCGCCGTTTTTCATCATAAGAATGGGGCAGTCTGCCTTTGCCATAGCCCTGAAAACACTTTTTCGAATATCAATATCGGAGTCATACTCAATCTTGTAGGTGTTTATGCCTGCAGTACGGACTTTTTTAACACCGTAAACATTGTTGAGTATCTCGCTTATTTCGTTTTGTGAGCCTTCGGCTTCGATAAGAAGTTCACCCTGTCCGGAAATAACATTTGCAAGGTCTTTTGTCGGAGCATCGGCAACAATTTTGCCGTTTGAGATAACGACTATCCTGTCGCAGGTAGCGGAAACTTCAGACAAAACATGTGACGAGAAAATAACCGTGTGTTTTTTGCCGAGGCTTTTGATAAGTGTTCTTATCTCGACAACCTGTTTCGGGTCCAAACCTACGGTAGGCTCGTCAAGGATAAGTACGGGCGGATTGCCTAAAAGCGCTTGAGCAAAACCAACACGCTGTTTGTATCCCTTTGACAGGTTCTTGATAATTCTGTCTTTTACCCCGTCGATTTTGACGATTTCCATAACCTCTTTGATATGTTCGGCTTTGGGAAGTTTTACCTTTTTCAGGTCAAACATAAATTCAAGATATTTTATTACCGTCATATCGGGATAAAGCGGAGGGATTTCGGGAAGATAGCCGATTTTTGATTTTGTTTTTATCGGCTCGTCCAAAATTTCGCTGCCGTCTATCGTAACAGTTCCGTCGGTTGACGAAAGATAGCCTGTGATGATATTCATTGTTGTACTTTTTCCTGCACCGTTGGGACCCAAAAATCCGAGTATCTCGCCCGTCTGCGCAGTAAAACTGATGTCATCAACAGCCTTGATATCGCCGTAGCATTTAGTGAGGTTTTTTACCTCAACCATAAAATCATCTCCTACAAAAGAGTATTACAAGAATATAATACTACACAAAAATATATTGAAAAGCGATTTTGCAAAAGTTTCAGAAAAACAACACAAAATCAATAGATAACCGTCACACTTCTAAAGTTACGGTATCGTCTTTATCCGAATCGAAAAGTGTAATACAACCCTGCGGGCAGTTTTCAACGCATTTGAAGCAGGCTGTGCATTTGCGTTCATCAACAAAAGCACAGAAGTCGGTAACGGTAACTGCACCCGCTTCGCAAACTTTTTCACATTTTTTACATCCGATACAGGAAACAGCACAGGCTTTTCGCGATACTGCACCCTTGTCTTTGTTTGAACATCGAACAACTGCCTGGTCTTTGTCGCTGACAAAAGAAATAATATGGCGAGGGCAGGTCTTTACGCAGACAGAACAACCTCTGCACTTGTCTTTATCAACAAGGGCAACGCCGTTGCAAACGCTGATTGCACCGTAAGGGCAGGCTCTTTCGCAGTCGCCCAAACCGATACAGCCGTAAGAACACGCGGTAACGCCCGCACCAACTTTTGCTGCTGCGGCGCAACTTGTAATTCCGTCGTAGATTGCTTTGTTTTGAGTGTTGTCGCAGTTACCCATACAATGAACAAGAGCGGTTTTGTATTCGACTGCGCCTGCTTCTACTCCCAAAACTGCTGCTACATCTTTTGCACATTCTTCACCGCCGACAGGGCAAAGACCGGGCTTTGCCTCTCCTTTTGAAAGTGCTTCGGCATAGCCCGAGCAACCGGAAAAACCACAGGCACCGCAGTTTGCACCGGGCAAAACTTCAAGCACCTTTTCAGCGGTTTCGTCTTTTTTTACTGCCATAACTGCCGCAGATACAGCGAGAATAAGACCGATAAGAAGTCCCATTCCTGCAACAACTACAACGGCAAAAATAATCGAAGAAAAATCAAAATTCATATCATTTCCTCCTTATACAAGCGGGATGAGTTTGTCGACAAAGCCTGCAAATCCCAAGAAAGAAAGGGATACAAGCGACGCCGCAACAAGAGTTATCGGAAGACCTTTAAGCGATTTCGGAATATCGCAGTTTTCCATTTTACCTCTGACACCTGCGAACATTACCATAGCAACCAGGAAGCCGATACCTGCGCCCAAAGCGTTGATTAAAGCGTGACCGTAGGTGTATGTATATGCTGTGGTAGTTGTAACTTTCTGCAAAACGAGCATAGTAACGCCCAAAATACAGCAGTTTGTTGTAATAAGGGGCAGATACACGCCGAGTGATTTATAAAGAGAGGGGATGTACTTTTTGAGTACGGTTTCAACAAGTTGAACAAGTCCTGCGATAATAAGAATGAATATTATCGTTTGTAAATAGTCAAGTCCGTTTGGTAAAAGAAGATAAGTATATATCGGGAAAGTAACCGCCGTTGCAAGCACCATAACAAAGGTAACGGCAACACTCATACCGACAGCGGTGTTGAGTTTTTTGGAAACACCGAGGAACGGACAAATTCCGAGGAATTTGCAAAGAACATAGTTTTCGGTCAATATAGCCGCAAGGAAAACGGCAACTAAAGATTTAATCAACATACTGCCGCCTCCTTTTCTTTGTCGTTTGCAATATCGGAGTCAATAGGTTTACTGCTTTCACATTCTGTCTGTGAGCATTTGTCTTTCATCGGACAGCCTGCACACGGTTTGTTTATCGGAGTTTTGCCTGCCTTTGTGTTGAGTTTGTTAGCAAGGGCAATAAGCATACCGAAGACGAAGAAGCCACCGGGAGGAAGAATGAAAATAAGAATTTGAACGGGCATAATCTGCACGCCGAAAAGTGAACCCGAACCCAAAAATTCTCTTATCATACCCATAAGGAGTAACGCCGCAGTAAAGCCGACGCCCATACCGAGACCGTCGAGAATAGACGGCAAAATGGGGTTTTTGCTTGCATACATTTCGGCACGACCTAAAATGATGCAGTTTACAACTATAAGCGGAAGATAAATTCCCAAGGAGTCGTTAATCGCGGGTGAAAACGCCTTTACAAGCATTTGAACAATGGTAACAAAGCCTGCGATAATGGTTATGTATGCGGGGATACGGACTTTGTCGGGGATAACTTTGCGCAAAAGTGAGATAACGGCATTTGAGCAAACAAGTACCGCAGTAGCGGCAATGCCCATACCGATTGCGTTTGATGCCGAAGTGGTAACAGCAAGCGTGGGACAGGTACCGAGTACCAAGCACAAAACGGGATTTTCTTTTACAATGCCTTTTGTAAATTCACGAAATAAACTTTTTTCTGCCATTACTTCTCACCTCCTGCATAAGTATCGCTTACAGCCGTATTGAATACAACCGACTGATATTTTTCACAAGCCTCGTTTACTGCCGCAATTACCGCACGCGAACTTATTGTTGCCGATGTAACCGC
>JAZLJE010000287.1:0-3618 GCA_045617705.1 Ruminococcus sp. | reverse complement strand
TGGCCCGCCCGAAGAGATTTGAACTCCCGTTCTCCGGAATCGGAATCCGTTGCGTTATCCAACTGCGCCACGGGCGGATATAGATGTATTATACACCAAATTATTACCCCTTGCAATAATCAGTTTTTTGATTTATAATATATACGAGATAATTTGTCGAATTTTGGTGATTATATGAAAAAGATTGTTTTACTACTTTTTGTGTGCATTTTAGTTTTTTCTCTTTGTTCCTGCGGTGGGGATAATACCCCGACAGAATCAAAAGAAACCGTTCTTCATACTGTTGCACCCACCGATGCGGTAACTCTTGAGTGGTGTCCTGTTGACTGTTCGATTTCTCTTGTTGATGAAAACGGCAGTACCGTTCTCTCTAAAGAAGATTTTCTGACTTTTGCTATGGAAACCAAAGATAACTCCACATCCTTATTGAGATTTAAAGTATCCGAACTTGCACGCGATTTGTTGTCTACATATATCAAAAGTTCACCCGACAAAAAATACTTTTTAAAAGTTTCTTCAGACAACGTAGGCGAGGTCAGCGATACATCAAGTCTTGTGACATCATGCGAAATTTCAGTCGTTGTATCCTCTTATGAAAAATGTTGTGAACTTGCAACAAAAATTCGCGGACTGTAAAGAGTAACAGACGATTGAATAGGAAAAATTAAAAATGTCGTGAAAGTTCGACCTTTTTATATTGATTTTATGTAAATTTTGTGATATATTTATTTGGATGTAAGCCGTATTCGTATGAATAAGCGAGCGACAGGCCCTGTACGATTTTGAGTCGTGAATCATGTCAGGCGGGGAACCGAGCAGCATTAAGCGGATTTCGAGATGCGATGCAGTAAGTCTGCCGTTCACTTATTCATACGGTTTGCCGTGCAGGGCGGCTTACATTTCTTTATATTTGGAATAGGGAAGTGAGAAAATGTATCAGGTTCTTTATCGAAAGTACAGACCGAAGGTTTTTGAAGATGTAATCGGTCAGGAGCAGGTAACAAAAACTCTGCAAAATGAATTGAAACTAAATCGAATTAACCACGCCTATCTGTTCACGGGTACCCGCGGAACAGGTAAAACGACCTGCGCAAAGATTTTTGCAAAAGCGGTAAACTGTCTTTCTCTATCCGATAACGGTGACCCCTGCTGTGAATGTGAAATATGCAAGGGTATAGATACCGGCGAGGTTTTGGATGTTGTAGAAATGGACGCCGCGTCCAACCGCGGTATCGAAGATATCAGAAGCATAATCGATGAGGTTACTTTTTCTCCGCAAAAAGCAAGATACCGCGTCTATATTATCGACGAGGTACACATGCTGACAAAAGAAGCGTTCAACGCTTTGCTGAAAACTTTGGAAGAACCGCCGTCACATGTTATATTTATTCTCGCTACCACTGAAGTACACAAACTTTTGCCAACGATTATTTCCCGTTGTCAGCGTTTTGATTTTCACCGAATTTCCCCGAATGATATCTGCAAAAGACTGAAATTTATTGCCGACAAAGAAGGCATTTCTTTATCCGATGAGGCGGCTACGCTTATCTCCGTTATTTGTGACGGTGCTATGCGTGACGCTATCTCACTTTTGGACAGATGTATTGCAATATCCGATGATGTAACTGCATCGACGGTACAAACTGCCGCAGGCCTTGCATCAAAAAATCACCTTTTTGAACTTTGCAACTGCACAATTAACAAAAATCCCGCAAAGGCTCTTTCGATTATAGACAAACTCTATTCGCAGTCAAAAGATATGTCGAAACTTTGCGAAGAGCTTATTTCGCATTTCCGTGCGTTGATGATGCTCAAAACCGTGTCGGACGCCCGTTCACTTCTTGCCTTTTCCGACAAAGAGTTTGACGCTGCCGTTTCGCAGAGTGATTATCTTTCACTAGCGGATATAATCTACTGTATGGATGTTTTGTCCCGCTCTTTTGAGAGAATGGGAAAAGGTATCAGTGACCGCACCGAACTCGAAACCGCTTTAATTAAGTTGTGCGCTCCCGAACTTGATGCAACAAACGAGGCTCTCGTTGACCGTGTCGCTTCTCTTGAAAAAGCAGTCCGTACCCTTTCTGCGGGCGTTGTTGAAAGTAAACCTCAACCGCAGATTTCATCTATTGTTGACGACGAAGAAGAGGAAATTACCGCTTCAAATGTAGTTGAAGAAGTACAAGAGGAAGATACCGTTTCAAAGACCGAAACTGTTGATGATGTTGAAAACGAAACGGAAGAAGAACTTCCCGTAGTACCTAAAGATAATTCTTTTGCAGAACAAAAGCAGGAAGATAAACAGGAAGTTATCGAAGAAAAGAAACCTGTTGAACCCCCTGTAGCAAATGAAAAAGCAAAAGTTGATACAGATTCGCTGTACGACAACGCCGAGCCGTTTTTGCAGTGGCCCGAGGTGCTTAACAATTTGCGCCGGTATTCCCGTGCGATTTCCGCAGCATTTGAAGGCACAAAAGCGTATGTAAGCGGTGGCTATATTTTGATAGACACAGAGCAGGAGATAGCCTTCAAACTCTTAAAACAGCCGATGCGTCGTGACGATATCCGCAAGGCTATTCTCGAAACAACGGGAAAAACCTTCAAATTAGGTCCGTACAGACCGAAAAAACAAGAAGAGAAAAAAGACGATGTAATGTCTGATTTTATACAAAAATTAAAGGATTCGGGAATAAGCGTTTCCGAAGAAGAGGAGTAGAATATGAAAGCAAGATTACCACAGGGCTACGGCGGTGGCGGTGCAGGAAACCTCCAGCAACTTGCCCGTCAGGCACAGAAAATGCAGGATGATATGGCACAGGCTACCGAAGAACTAAACGCAAAAGAGTATTCGACAACTTCCGGCGGCGGTGCAGTAAAAGTAACCGTAACCGGCGAACTTTTGATAAAGAATATTGAAATTTCTCCCGAAGTAGTAGACCCCGAAGATGTCGAGATGCTTTCCGATTTGGTTATGGCTGCGGTTAACGAAGCCTTGCGTATGGCTAATACCGACAAAGAGGAAACTATGGAGAAAATCTCCGGCGGACTTAATTTAGGCTCAATGGGAATGGGCGGTTTGTTCTGATGTCGGCATATAATGTAGTGCCACTCCAAAAGTTGGTTGAGCAGTTCGAGCGCTTGCCCGGTATCGGCAGCAAAACTGCCCAAAGGCTTGCGTATTTTGTTTTGAATTTGCCAAAGGAGCAGGCACAGGAATTTGCAAACGCCATTGTAGATGCTCACGAAAAAGTCAGATATTGTGATGTTTGCTGTAACTTTTCCGACAGCGATAAATGTCCCGTTTGCCGAAGTGAAACAAGGGATAAGACCACTATCTGTGTTGTTGAAACTCCGCGTGATGCAATAGCACTTGAGTCAACAGGAGAGTATAACGGAACATACCACGTTCTCCACGGTGCAATTTCACCGCTTGACGGAAAAGGCCCCGACCAGTTGCGTATTAAAGAACTGTTATCAAGACTTAATGATAATTCGGTATGCGAAGTTATTATGGCAACAAATCCGACAGTAGAGGGAGAGGCAACGGCAATGTATCTTTCACGACTGTTAAAACCCCTCGGCGTAAAGATAACACGGCTTGCCTACGGTATTCCTGTCGGC
>JAZLJE010000286.1:0-2223 GCA_045617705.1 Ruminococcus sp. | reverse complement strand
GGTAGTGATTTCACCTTTTGCGGTTTTCAAAAGTTCGTTACAATACGCAATCAGTTCATACGCTTTTTCGTAGAGTTTCATACTTTCATCAAGAGTTGTTTCGTCACTTTCCATCTTCTCTACAATAGCAGACAGTTCTTTTTGGGCTTCTTCGTATGTCATATCTTTTTTCATACTAATCCTCCTTTGAAAGTTTGATGATTTTTTCAAGCCGGTGGTTTACACCGCTGCGAGATAATTTCGGGTTGGTTTTTTCGCCGATATCACGAAGTGAAAGTTCGGGAAACTCAACTCTTATCTCGGCAATTTCTTTTAGTTCATCGGGAAGTTTGTTGTACTTTCCGTTTCGTTTGAGTTTATTTATCGCTTTTATCTGCACAGCGGATGCAGATGCTAATTTCTGCAAATTCGCATATTCCGAATTAGCCGTGCGGATAACAGAATTTCGAACATCTTTGAGTGCTTTTGTGCCCATAATATTCATAGCAGAGTTTGTCGCTCCCATATAGGTCAAAAGGTCGGTTATCTGCTCGCTGTTTTTGACATAGGCTATATATGAACCGTTTCGCAAAAGCATTTTTACATTTATGTCGAGTTCGGTCTGCTCCGATAAAATTGTGCAAAGGTCACGGCAAAGATTTTTAAACGGTATGCAAAACTCAAGGTGATAGCACCTATTCGGGTCTGTCACAGAACCGCACGATAAAAACGCACCTCTGACAAATGCTCTCGTTTCTCTGTCGTCACCCAAATTTGCTCTGTTTACGCGAAGGCTGATATCTCTGCTGTCGTGTCCGTAAAAGTCAAAAATCCTTTTGCAGTCGTCGGGGTTTATCAAGGATACAACAAATTTTTTGCTCTGCCTGTTTTCGCCGTTTGGATATCTGCGTTCAATTATCGGCGAAAAAAGCATAGTCAGTAAATCGCAAAAACGATTTGCCGTATATTCGTTTTCGGTTTTTAAAATAATCTTACTGTCGGAAAAAGTTTTCGAAAACAAAAGCATTGCATAAAGTTCTGCAAAAAGTTCCTGTTTGTTATCCGAAAAATCTTTTGACAGTTCTTTTTTTGTATCTGATGCGAAAGACATAGTCCACCCAAAATTACGCTTTCCAAATATCTCGGTGATGAATAGCCGATTTCTGTTTATTCTCTATAAAATGGGAGTTAAGAAGTCTTGCAAGAGTTACCGAGCGGTGTTTACCGCCTGTGCAACCGACAGCAATAACGACTTCGCTTTTTCCCTCCTGCTGATAAAGCGGAATAGTGTAATCGAGAAAAGAAAGAAGTTTCTCTATAAACACCTGTGTTTCGTCAAACTTCAAAACATACTCTCTTACCTCTTCGTCAAGTCCTGTCAACGGTTTCAGTTCGGGAACATAAAACGGATTTGGCAGGCAACGAACATCAAAAACAAGGTCAGCCTCAAGCGGTATTCCGTACTTAAATCCGAAAGACATACAGGTAACAAGAAGTCCTTCGTCGTTTCCCTGTGTGAATATCGTTGTAACTCTTTCTTTGAGTTGCTTTAGCGCCATATAGGTAGTATCGATAACATAGTCTGCGATAGCCTTGACGGGTTTCATAAGTTCCGCTTCAAGTTTAACCGCTTCGGCAGTTGAGCCTGACGAAAGTTCACTCGACAGCGGATGTTTTCTTCTTGTTTCTTTGTATCTTATCAGCAAGGTGTCGGTTTTCGCATCAAGGAAAAGGATTTTAAATCTTTTGCCTGACATCTTGCATTTATTTATAACTTCGCTCAAATCGTTGAACATCTCGCCCGAGCGGACATCGGCAACTACCGCGACCTTTTTCATCCTGTTATCGGTTGAATTTTCACAAAGGTCGTAGAAAGTTTCCAACAGCATCGGGGGTATATTATCAACACAGTAGAAGCCTATATCCTCCATAGAGTGGAGGGCATTGGTTTTTCCCGCACCGGAAAGTCCTGTTACTATTACAAATTCCATAACTACCTCATTATTTCAAAAAGATGATTTCTCTTTCAAGAAAATATCCTGTTTCTTCTTCGACTTTTTTCTGAACAAGTTTAATAAGTTCTTCTACATCTTTGCAGGTGGCGTTATCGGCATTGATAATAAAGCCTGCGTGCTTTTTTGATACTTCGGCACGGCCTACTCTTGTACCTTTAAGACCGCATTTTTCTAACAACGTACCGGCAAAATTACCGACAGGTCTTTTAAACACCGAGCCTGCCGACGG
>JAZLJE010000285.1:0-2846 GCA_045617705.1 Ruminococcus sp. | reverse complement strand
TGTTCTTATCAAAATTATCGGGGAGTGATACAGTATGGATATAGTAGTATTGTCAGGCGGTCTTTCGTCCGAGCGTGATGTAGCGATTATTTCAGGCTCAAAAATCGCAAACGCTTTGAGAGAAAAAGGTCACAGAGTTGTTGTGCTTGATGTCTTTATGGGATATGAAAAAGAACTTGAAAATCCGAAAGATATTTTTGAAACAGGTTACGATTTTACAGAGAATAACATAATAGGAGAAAAAGCGCCGACTTTGGCACAAATTAAGGCTAAAAGAAAAGACAAGTCCGACTGCTTTTTCGGTGAAAATGTAATAGATATTTGCAAGGCGGCTGATATCTGCTTTTTGGGACTTCACGGCGGTGAGGGCGAAAACGGACAAATTCAGGCTTCCCTTGATTTGCTCGGCATAAAGTACACAGGCTCAAATTACCTCGGTGCCGCTGTCGCTATGGATAAAGGAATTACAAAAGGCGTTTTTATCAGCAACAATATCCCCACTCCAAAAGGCAGTCTTTTCAAAAAGGAAGATTTGGAAAACGGCAATATAGAAAAGTGGAACAGTTTTCCCTGCGTGGTAAAACCTTGTTCGGGCGGTTCCTCTGTCGGCGTGCATATTGTCGAGAGTAAGGAAGAATTTTTGGCTTCTATGGAAGACGCTTTTTCGTGGGAATCTTCCGTTTTGGTCGAACAGTACATAAAGGGCAGAGAGTTTTCCGTAGGTATTCTCGGAAAGTCGGCTTTGCCGATTATTGAGATTATCCCCAACGAGGGCTTTTATGACTATGTAAACAAATATCAGGCGGGCAAAACACTCGAAATCTGCCCCGCTGAATTAGACGAAGATATTGCAAAGAAAATGCAACGAGAAGCAGAGCATGTTTTCGAAGCATTGCACCTTGACGCTTATGCAAGAGCAGATTTTCTGCTTGATGAAAACGGTGATTTTTATTGCCTCGAAGCAAATACTCTGCCGGGTATGACGCCACTGAGCCTTTTGCCCCAGGAAGCAAAGGCAGACGGCATAGAGTACAACGACCTTTGCGAAAAAATTATTGAGTATTCACTACAAAAATACAGGTGATTTTATGAAACCCATTACTTTAAAAGAAGTTGTTCTGTCGTGTGGCGGAACGCTTTTCGGCGATGAAAATATCAGTATAAATTCTATAGTAACCGACAGCCGAAAGGTAAAAAAAGGCTCTCTTTTTGCGGCAATAAAGGGCAACAGAGTTGACGGTCACGACTTTATGAAAGGCTGTAAAGAGCAGGGCGCTTCTTGTATGCTTTGCGAAAAAGCCCCGGACTTTGACACTCCGTATATTTTGGTAGAAAATACTCTTGTTGCACTCAAAAAGATTGCAAAGTATTACCGCAGTTTGTTTTCTATTCCGTTTATCGGAGTGTCGGGAAGCGTCGGAAAGACTTCGACAAAAGAGATGATATCTTCCGTTTTGTCACAAAAGTTTTCGGTACATAAAACAAGCGGAAATTTTAACAACGAACTCGGCGTTCCGCTTACTTTGTTTGAACTCGAAGAACATCACGAAGTTGCCGTTATCGAAATGGGCATTTCCGATTTTGAGGAGATGTCACGACTTGCCGATATGGTTCGTCCCGATATCGCTGTGATTACCAATATCGGTTATTGCCATCTTGAAAATCTTCACAGCCTTGACGGAGTTCTCAAAGCAAAAACCGAAATGCTCGATTTTCTGAATGACAGCGGAAAAATCTTTTTCAACGGTGACGACGAAAAGTTAAGAGAAGTAAAACAATATAAAGATATTGTCCCGACCTTCTACGGCCTTGGGAACACAAACGACTGCTATGCCGACAACATAAAAGACGATGTGACTACTGTTTCCGGCACTTTGCATTTGAAAACTATGTCTTTTGATGTTACCGTTCCCGCTATGGGACGACACATGATGCTAAATGCCGTTTGTGCCGCGTCTGTCGGTGAGTTGCTCGGACTTGATGAAAATGAGATAAAAAGAGGAATAGAAACATTTTCGAATGTCGGCTCACGAAGTCGCGTTATCGACACAGGTTTTATCACGCTGATTGACGACTGCTACAATGCAAACCCGACTTCCGTCAAAGCAAGCATAAATTCGCTGTCAAAATTTATGTCGCGAAAGGTTGCCGTTATCGGTGATATGAAAGAACTCGGCGAAAACGAAAACGACCTGCATAAACAGGTCGCAGAATATATTTTATCAAACGGAATTGACCTGCTAATCTGCGCAGGAAAACTTTGTGAGAATATGGCGAAAGTTTCAAAAACGGTTGTGCATTTTGATACAACCGAAGACTGTGCCGAGAATATAGCAAAGTATATTGAAAAAGGTGATACCGTGCTTGTCAAAGCAAGCCACAGTATGCACTTTGAAAAAATCGTAGAAAAATTAAAGGAACTGTAAAATGAAATTTGTATCTTGGAATGTAAACGGTCTGCGTGCTGTTGTAAATAAAGGATTTATCGAGTCTTTTGAAAAACTTGATGCAGATATTTTCTGCCTGCAGGAAACGAAATTGCAAGAGGGGCAGATAGACTTATCTTTTGACGAATACGAAAGTTACTGGAATTACGCCGAAAAGAAAGGCTATTCGGGTACTGCAATATTCACAAAGATAAAGCCACAAAATGTGACATACGGAATAGGTATCGAAGAACACGACCGTGAAGGCAGAGTAATTACCCTTGAATTTGAAGATTTTTACTTTATCACCGTTTATACTCCTAATTCACAAGACGGTCTAAAACGCCTTTCTTATCGAATGAAATGGGAAGATGATTTTCTAAACTACATCAAAAAACTTGACGAGAAAAAGCCTGTTAT
>JAZLJE010000284.1:0-1387 GCA_045617705.1 Ruminococcus sp. | reverse complement strand
GAACGTCGCTCCATTTCCTGAGCAATCTCAAAGGCGGTAACCGAATAAGAGCAATATCGCAATTCCAGCATAAAGCGACTCTCTGAAAAAGCCGAATATTCGGTGTTGTCCTTCTCAACAATCAATATAAAGATAATATATCACCGATATAATTTGTTGTCAATTACAAAATAAGAAATTATCTGAATTCTTCTTCTGATATTTCGAGAATGAGTTTGTCGATTTCATCCATGCGTTCGTTGTACTCGGCGTCGTTCTCGTCTGTTGTTTCGGATGAATAATTATGATTTGCCTTTGTGATAAAATCTTCTGATTCTTTTTCAAAATGACTTTCGTCTGTTGTTTCTTCGTCTGTTTCATTGTCAATAGCATCAACAAGATAGTCGGATGTATCGGCTGTTTCAAGATAAGAATGAGTCGGTGCTTCGCCAAACTCGGGGTCTACGCCTGTGACTACTACTTCGTCTTCATCAATATTTCTTCTGCCTGTTTTTTCGGGCAGTTCTTTTTCTTTATATCTCTTTTTGGGCTCTTCGTCTTCGGGTTTGATAAGTTTTACTTCTTCTTTTTTCAAACTTCTTACCGTCAATTCAACAAGGAAAGTAATAATATAGAAACCTAAAAGTGTGAGTTCGATAGTTTCTACATTTTCAAGAAGTTCAAATTTCACGCCGTTGACAGAAAGGGTACAAAAAGCATTTGCACCGTAGGCAATAAGCATTGCCGCAGTCGGGAAACCGTATATAAAATTAGCCTTTATGGGGCTGCGCATATTGATAAACGAGATAAGCGCGGCATAATTAAACAAGAAAAGTGTCAGCAAAATATAGACTGCAAGTATACTTACATCCGAGATAGTAACCGAAACTGCAGTAAATTTCAAGAAGGTAATAACAAGCCTGAATCCGCTCCAAATAGACGGAATAATATAGAAAATTGCAAGTCCGGAGGAAACATTGTTGCCCAACAAATGCGAAAGTGCAAGTACAACAAAGACAACGGCGGTAAACAAAGTAAGCAAAGCATCGATAAGAACCAATACATCTACAATTCCTGTTTCGAAAATGCCGAACAGTCGGTTTGCACCGTCAAAAGCAAAAGTGATGGCAATCAAAGCACCGAAAATACCTGTTACAACATTTCTTTTCATATTATAATACGGCGCTGTCTTTCTATCTATCAAGCAGAAAATCAAAGAAAAAATCAAGATAGCCACAACGCAGGCAATAGCAACATAGGAAAGTTGTATTGAAGTAAGTCCCAAAAAAGTCGGAGTAGCATCGGTAATAAAGATAGCCTGACATATTTTAGTTGCCGTTGCAAGTATAGCAAGCGGTATAAAGAATATCCAAGATAATTTAGAGGTCATAAGACACCCCTCCCAAAA
>JAZLJE010000283.1:0-2757 GCA_045617705.1 Ruminococcus sp. | reverse complement strand
GATGACAGTAAATGAAGTCAGCAAATTAACAAAGGTGAGTGTGCGTACGCTTCACTACTATGACGAAATAGGTCTTTTACACCCGATTATGACGACAGATGCGGGATACAGGCTGTATGACGATACAAGTCTTGAACGCCTGCAACAGATTTTATTGTTTAAAGAACTTGAATTTTCCTTGAAAGATATCAGAAAAATTCTCGACAGTCCCGACTTTGACAGAAAAAAGGCGTTAACACAGCAAATCGAACTTCTCACAATGAAAAAAGAGCATATTGAAAATATGATAACTTTTGCTCGACAAATTTATTTTGCAGGAGGTGAAAGTATGAATTTTGAAGTATTTGATACGAAAAAAATCGAGGAATACAAATCGCAGGCAAAAAAAGCGTGGGGTAACACCGACGCCTATCGCGAATACGAAAAGAAAACTGCCGATTATTCAAAAGAAAAGCAGGAAACTCTTGCACAGGATATGATGAATATTTTCAAAAGATTTGGTGAAAACAAGTCAAAATCCCCCACAGATGAAGAAGTTCAAGGGCTTGTAAATGAGTTGCAGGATTTTATCACCAAAAATTACTATACCTGCACAAAAAAGATTTTAAAAAGCCTGGGGCAGATGTACATATCAAACAGCGAAATGACAGAAAATATTGACAATGCCGGGGGAAAAGGTACTGCACTTTTTGTGTCAAAAGCAATCGAAGAATTTTGCAAGTAAATAATATCAATGCATAAAGTATTGAAAAATTCCGGCAGTTTTGCTGTCGGGATTTTTTATGCTCTTTTTCCAAAAAAATGGCACTCTCCGTTCGGAAAGTGCCAAAGGGGATGGGGATATATATCATGAAAATGGAAAAAGCAGAAAATCCATAAACCAAAAATCATTTTGTTTTCATTTATTTATACGAAAGAAATTCAAAAATCGCCAATACATTTTAAAAAATTATCACTTTCTTTTGTTACCCTTATCACAATTCTGTCATAATGCTTTTATTTTGAAAATATCTATATTATAATGACAATAGAGAATTATAATTAGGAGTGTATCCTTTTTTATTCTTCAAAATTTTTGGCTTTTTGGGGGTGTTGCTTTGGGCTTTGTAAAGAAAACATTCGCTTTTTTCCTTGTCTTTTCTCTGCTGTTTACTTCGATTGCGGTTGTCTGTACCGCTATCGGTGTAGAGGATAAGCCCCTCTCGCTCGAAGATGAAACTATCGCTCCATATATAGAAGAAAACGGCGACAATGCCGACCTTTCCCCAATATCGGCACAAGAGTATTCCGCAAGGCTTCTTCCTCCGAAATATTCTAACGAATACTACTATTCCGATAAAAATATTTTCTACAAATTCGGCTGGGGTATGCCCAACTGCACCTGCTACGCCTATGGCAGAGCCTACGAGATTTTGGGCAAAGAACCCGACTTGTGCATATACAGCGCCTACCTTTGGTATGACTATAACAAAGAAAACGGCTACTACGCCTACGGTCAAACGCCGAAACTCGGCGCGATTGCCTGCTGGGTTTATTCGTCGGGTACATCGGGACATGTTGCCGTAGTCGAGAAGATAAGCAAAACGCAGGTAACTTTCTCAAATTCCGCTTACGGCGGTGATGAATTTTATACAACGACCGCACCGATAGATGACCCAAGTAATGGCAACGACTACTGGCGTTTTCAAGGATATATCTATATCGGTGAATATCAGTCAAAAGAAAAGGAAGAACAGCCTTCCGGCGATATTTACCGCATAACATCCGACAACGGAGTGAATCTGCGCTCGGGTGCCGGGACAAGCCATTCTGTTTTGGGCGGTATTCCCTACGGCAAAGAACTCGTCGTTACAAAAACTGCAAAAGCAGACGGCTACAACTGGGGTTATACAACATACAACGGTGTAAGCGGTTGGTTTGTAATCGACTTTGCAAAATTAATCTACGAAAAAGAGAAAACGCCCGAATTTATCCTCGGTGATGTTGACGGTGATAGGGTACTTACCGTTTTGGATGCAACGATAATCCAAAAGGTGATTGCAAAATTAGTCACACCGACACAGCAAATCTTAAAAACAGGCGACTATGACGGCGACTCGGATATAACCGTTTTGGACGCCGTAAAAATCCAGCGTGATATTGCATTCGGAAAAATTTGAAACAACAATAATTTTCTTTTTTCATATACTTCCTTTAAAAAAGACCTTAACCGATTTTGTTCGGTTAAGGTCTTTTTCGTATAAGTAATTTTTTATTTTAGAAATCGGGGTTGAATTCTTGTTCCTCTTCATACGGATTTGGGATAATTCCTGCGAGGATTTTCTGTATTATTGTTGCATCAACTATCGTTACCGCCTTATCGCCGTCCATATCGGCAACACGCGTTTGCTCTTTATCAAGAGTACGCATTTGTGCGAGGGCTGCCTGGATATATGTTGCATCTATGATAGTAAGAACGCCGTCTTTGTCGACATCACCCATCTTCAGGGCTTCGCGGGCAACAGCCTTGATAACAAATGTGCTTCCGATATCGTCGTCAAGATTATCTTTGTAGAAATCAAGAAGTTCATACGCATAGTCTTCCATACCGATGATGTAGCAGTCACCTTTCTTTGTCTTCGGTGTGAAAAGACGAGAGCCCGAAGAATTGAGCCATTCGTCACAGCCGATAGAAATATCGGTGTCTTTGCCTTCTTTGTCTTTTTCTCTGATAAGTTCAACGCCGATAGCACTTTTGCCGACGCCGACCTTGAAATC
>JAZLJE010000282.1:0-16000 GCA_045617705.1 Ruminococcus sp. | reverse complement strand
ACGCCTGCAAAACTTTTGCAAAGCCGAAATCCTGCAAAAATCTTTACTCTCTGCTTGAAGAAATCACATCGAAAAAGGGTGAGTAATATGAAAAAAGCCGTAATATGTATTCTCCTTTGCGCGGTGCTCGTCTTTTCCCTTACTGCGTGCGCAGAAAATTCCCAAAATCTTTCAAGTAATGTAAAATATTCGACAGCCCACGAGAAATATAACTTTCTGTCCGAAGACACAAAATCCCCCGAGGGCTACGAAGACTACATAAACAGCACAAATAATTTTGGCGTGGAACTTTTCAAAAGTGTGTACAAAGACGGTAAAACTTCAACTGTAATTTCGCCTGTATCTGTTATCCTCGCACTTTCGATGTGTGCAAACGGAGCAAAAGACGACACTCAAAAAGAATTTACCGACACCATCTTCCAAGGAATGAAGATGGACTATGTCAACAAATGTTCATCCTATCTTTTGCAAAGACTGCAATTTTTCAAAAATGATAACTGCAAACTGAATATCGCAAATTCAATCTGGTTTAACAAAGAACCCCATATTGAGTCCTCCTTTCTTGCGAAAAACAAGGATTTTTACGAAGCGGAAATATTCAAAACAGACCTACAAGATGAAAAAGCCTTGTCCGATATCAACAACTTTGTAAAAGATAACACCGACGGAATGATTGAAAAAATCTTAGACGAAATGAACCCCGACGCACAAATGCTTTTGCTAAATGCTGTCGCTTTAGAGGACGAGTGGGCTACACAATATGAAAAAGAATGTGTTTCAAACGGCACATTTTTCGGAGCAAACGGCGACACAAACGCCGAATTTATGTACAGCAAAGAAACATATATCAAAGGAAAAGACGCACAGGGTTTTGTAAAGAACTATAAAAATCTTCCGCTTAAATTCGTTGCAATTTTGCCGAATGTTGATATAAATATTTCGGACTATATCGACAAACTCACAAATGAAGATTTTTCAAATCTGCTGTCAAGCCAAAGCGGTATCTCAAAATGCGATGCTTTTTTGCCGAAATTTAACTTTGACTTTGACACAAATTTAAAAGGTAATCTGAAATCGCTCGGAATTGAAAAGGCTTTTTCCGACTCCGCCGATTTCTCAAAAATCACAACCGATGCACAACTGTGTATTGACAGCGTTATCCACAAGGCGCACATAGAAACAGACGAAAACGGTACAAAGGCGGCAGCCGCCACAGCAATTACGATGGTTGACACTACGGCTGCATTACAAGAAGAAACGCCCACAGTAAAACTTGACCGCCCGTTTGTCTTTGCACTTGTTGACAACGAAAGTAATCTTCCCGTATTCTTAGGTTGTGTCACCGATATCTAACTATTATTTTCAATAACTTTTATTGCAATCGCCGTAATGTCGTCGTCGTGACTGTCATTACGGCGTTTTACTGCCTCATCGACAATACAAGATGCGAGTTCCTGTGCGCTTGACTCCCGCCACGAAAGTATCATTTTTTCTATCCATTGATTATCCCCGAAAAATGCACCGTCCGAAATCATCACTATAAGGTCATCTTTTGAAAGAGTTATCGCCTCCTTTGAAAATTTTGCTTCGCTTAAAATACCTATCGGCAAAGAGGGCATTTCTTTTATTATCAACTTTGAATTTTTCTTTATATAGGTAGTGCAGGCACCGGCTTTCATTATTTCCGTTTTGCCTGTAAAGAGATTAAAGTCAACCGCGTCCATAGTTGCCATAGACTCCTCCTCACTTTTGCACATCAAAGAAGAATTCACAACAGAAAGTGAGCAGTCGTATGACAAACCTGCCTTTATCAGTTTTGTCATTATGCTTACCGCCATATTCGAGTCAACAGCCGCCCTGCCTCCCGTTCCCATTCCGTCGGAAATGAGCGCCACCGTTGAGCCCATTCCGTTGTTAAAATAGTTAAGACAATCACCGCACAGTTCGCCGTTCTCAAAAATATGCTGTGCCGAACCTATTTCAACATCAAAGTATGGCCTTTCGCAAAGGACTATCCTCGCTCTGTCAGAAGCAAAACTTATTGTCGGTGACTCAAAGTATCGCCCGCAGGCTTTCGAAACTTCGTGCGTCACCTGACCTTTTGAAACTGCGGTTTTTCTATTGATAATTATTTCTATTTCAACGACCATTCCGCATTTTCCCCACATTCGGCAACTGCAATCGACAACGGAAAGTCCCAAAGATGACAACGCACTTATTACCCTTTCGCTTGCTAAATTGTCAAATTGAGAGTAGTTTTCGAACTCCTCGGATAAGTCCTGCAAAATGTCCGACAGCCCCGCAAACTGCCCCGCGATTACCGAGCGCACCTGTGTTATTCTTCGCTGTGCGGCTTCGCAGGAACGAAAGTCCTTGTAACTTTGATTTATCGCAAAAGCCAACTCACTCGCACGACAACATCTTTTCAGAAAATTGTCCTCTATATCTTTTTCTTTTACAAATCCGTTTTTCTTCAAAATCTCGGTCAGGCGGTGAAAATCATCTGTCGTGAGGTCTTTTTCTTTGTCCCAGCAGTAAACGCGCAAACCGCATTTTGTGCAGGCTTTTTCGGCAGCGTTTTCATATATCCAAAAAATGTCGGGAGCGTACATTTTCGACAGTTTATCCGAAACGGAATTTACACACGAACTGACATTTTCAAGTGCCTTCGATGCGTGAGTAAGTCTCATTGTAACCGACCTGCGGATTGTATCTTCTTCGGGTGAACTCTTGTTATCCGAAAAAACATTTGCCACAAAATTGCCGAGTTCTTTCGGCAAAATCATAAAGACGGCAGAAGCGATAACGCACTCGATAAGTATGCCGAAAACGATATCAATATCGTCGGTTGCAAACGAAACAACAAGGTTAGTCAACAGCGAAACGATAACCACGGCTATCTTTCCAACAGGTGCGAAAAGTCCGCCGAGCAAACCCGAAAACGAATATGCGGCACAAAGGAAAATCATATCGGTAGATGCAAGCGAGAAGACTATTCCCGTTGCAATTCCTGCGATACTACCGCCCGAAACACCGCCGTAACAAGATGCAATAAGCACGACCAAAACGGCAAGTATCCTGCCAAAAGATACATTTCCTATCGAGAGTGAAGAAAGCGACAAAAGCAAGATACAACCCGTAAGTGACAAGCAGGCTATCTCCTGCGGCGAAAAACTTGATATACTTCTTTTTACAGAGCAAAGTTCAGATGCACGAAACATAAAGTAGGCAGCCGCTGCGGAAATAATCGACTCGATAAGGCAAGAACTTATCTCGCTTATCTCACTCGACGACGAAAAACTCAACGCAACTCCGGTTGTGAATATCGTAACAAATGCGAGTGCGCAGGGATAAAACCTGTTTTGAGAAACTTTTTTAAATTCGTTTAACACCCAGCGTAACGCCCCTATTGATATTACCACCGCGATATAACGAAAGGTATCAATCGGCGACAAAAGAAGATATCCGAGAGCCGTACCCAAAAGTCCCGCCGGCATATAGGTAAAGGGAATAGCCGCCGCAAAAGATGCTCCAAACGGCGACAAAGTGCCAAGAAGCGCTCCACGCGATACAAGAACTCCCGCCACAAAATAGATTATGTGAACGGTAATTTCCCTTGCGGTTGTCGTTGTTTTTTCGTCATTTATTCTTTTTCTTCCGACATTTTGAAGAACAGGCATTTTTCATTCCACCTTAATTTTGTTCTATAATTATAGCCTGTCCGAAGTTTCCATAATGTCAAAGGGTGTTTGAAATTTCGCGTAACCTTTTGGGGAAAAAAACACAATACTATTGAAATAAAAGAAAATTTGTGATAAAGTAAATTTGCGACACAATTTGATATTTCATCAATCTGAGGGAATAGTATTTTGGTAAAAATACATTCTCCTTTGAATTTCCCTTGGGTTGATTCAAATTGTGTCGCAACAATCGGAGTTATGTATTTTTCGGTGCGTGACTTCGGTTGCGCACTTTTTTAATTTGGAGATGATAATATGAGCAAAGAACTCGGACAACTTTTCAGGGATTATCGTGAAGATTTAGACCTTTCACAAAAAGAAGTTGCAGACGAACTCCATATCGACAGGTCAACATACACATATTACGAAACCGGCAAATGCGATCCAAACCTTAAAATGGTGAAAAAAATCTGCGACATTCTCGGTATCAAATATACAGAAGTTTTCAAAAAAATATAAAAATAACGGTGACAAATTTTGCCACCGTTATTTTATTCATCATTGACACTTATTTATGGTCGTATATGATAATATTGTGTCGGTATTTTGTACCCGAAAAGGCAACCAAGATGGTAGGCGGTTAGTCCTCACAAAAGAGGGCATTTTCGCCCTCGGATAGGGGGCGGTGCTTATGGTTACATACAGCGAGTTAATACTATTACTCTCGTTTGTTGTATCGGTTATAGCGCTTGTTATAGATATAACAAAAAAATGAACCGCCATCGACCAAATTGCGGTTCATTTTTTGAACAATAATTTGGGCTAACCGTCTATCGGTTGCCTTTTTGTATATTTATTATAGCAATAATGAATAATTATGTCAAGCGTCATACTCATTTTGCTTTTATTACTACCGAAGAAAGCGGTGGTAAAGTAAGCGTTTTTGAATTAAGTTTTACTTCGCCCGTTGCTGTATTTTGTGCGGTTGTGTCGGCATTTTCTTCGGTTGCCATTGTATTTGTTGCAACAACATAACCTCGAAGTTCGGGATTATTTACCATTTCATCTGTCAGGGTAACTTCCTTTTCTTCTTTGTTGCCGTTGTGGATAACGAGCAAGGTCGTGCCGTTGTACTCAACTTTATATCCGCCGATTTTAGCGTCTTCAAAATCAAGGGTATCGGTAATCTCGCCCCTTGCAATTTCGGGGTTTTGGTTCTTTATCTTTATCAATCTGCGGTAGAAATTGAGCATACTGTCTTTTTGCTCTAACTGCTGTTTGACTCCGCCGAGTTCGTTTTTCGTAACTTCGGCAACGCCATTTACATAGATATTAGGAAGTTCGTCGTTGTCCCAAATCATAGCCGTGCGGTAGGACGCGTCGTTTGTTGTATTCGGTGCTTCTATTCCGATTTCCTCACCGTAGTAGGTAAAGGAGTTACCCGGAGAAAGCATATAGAGTGCCGCTGCAAATTTGTTCTCATCTTCTTCGAGCATATTGTAAACTCGCACCATATCGTGGTTTGTCAGGAAGTTCGCGTTTATTGACTTTTCATTGCGCTTTAAGATATTGGTGTTATACTTTTTTAGTTGTGACGCCATATCTTTTGTCTGTCCCGAGCGCGCCGTGGAAACATAAACACCGTCGGTGTTAGCGAATTTGAAATTGAAAAGTGAGTCGATACCTGTTTTATACATATCGTAAACTTTGCCAGCATCGTCCCAGTCTTCGCCTACCATATAGACATCTTCGTTGTACTTCTTCGCCATATTGTAGAACCACGAGAGGAACTCCTCGCCGTCTGTTTCTTCATCGCTAAAATATTTTACGGCATCAAGACGGAAACCGTCAACTCCGCGGTCAAGCCAGAATTTTACAATTTCTTCAAAATAGTCTCTCGTGCCTTGATATGAGAGATTCCAGTCGGGCATCTCAAACGAGAACGCTCCCTCATAGAAATAGTCTGTACCGTTTACTTTGCGGGAATATGTCGGGCTTGAGCCTTTCTTAAAACGGTAGTATTTTGCATAGCCGTCTTCTTTGCCTTCTTTGAGTTCTTCGCAGGCTTTCTTGAAATACGGATGTGTTGAGGCAGAATGGTTGACTACCAAGTCGATGATGACCGCTATTCCGCGTTTGTCACACTCGGCGATAAGTGTATCGAAATCGTCAAGCGTTCCGAAGTCTTTGTCAATATTAAAATAATCTTCAACATTGTATTTATGATACGAATATGACGGCATCATCGGTGAAAGCCAAATTCCGTCAATACCGAGGTCGTCGCCCTCGTCGGGCTTGCCGTCGTTTAGGTAATCAAGTTTTGAAATAATACCGGGGATGTCGCCCGTTTCGTCGTTGTTGGAGTCACAGAAAGAGCCTATCCATATTTGGTAGAAATTTCTGTATTTGTCATTTGATACAACAGCCTTGTTTTTCTCTACCGGGTCGCCACCTGCAGAGCAAGAGCAAAGGCAACAAGAAAGAACAAGACACAAAACGACACAAATGCTAATAACTTTTTTCATAATATCACCTATCAAAAAAGGGCGGATAAACCGCCCTTTCTTCGTAGTTTTTTATCCCTTTACGCCGCCGGCTGTAACACCTTCGACATAATATCTCTGCATAAAGAGGAAGAGAATGGTAATCGGTACGGCAACGATAACGGAGCCTGCAAGGAAGTGCTTGAAGTGCTGGGTTATCATATCGGCGGCTATCATCTTTTGCAGACCGATAGCAACCGTGTAGTTATCGAGTTTATCCTGCATAATGATTTTAGCAAGGATAAAGTCTGTCCACGGACCGATAAACGAAGTCAAAACTGTATAAACAACGATAGGCTTTGACATCGGTAAAATAATCTTCCAGAAGATTTGGTTCTTCGTCGCACCGTCAATCGTGGCGGCTTCGTCTAATGCCCTGGGAATCGTATCAAAGAAGCCTTTACTGATTTGATATCCGAGTCCGGCGCCTGCACTGTAGCAGATTACAAGTGCAACCAAAGTTTTGTCAAGACCGATGGCTTTGAGCAGGTAGTAAATAGCAATCATTGTCATAAAGCCGGGGAACATTCCGAGAATCATACCGACATTGATAAGCGGTTTTCTTGCCTTAAATCTAAGGCGGGAGAACGCATAACTTACCATCAAAACAGCAAGTGTCGAAATGATACAACTGAATATAGCGACAACAAAAGTATTCATAAACCATTTCGGGAAGTCAACGGAAGAAGAGCCGGAAGCAGCCGGATTGAGCCACTTTGACTGTGTGAAAAGTTCAACATAGTTTTGGAATGTGAACTGTTTCGGAACAAGGTAGGGATAAGATACACCACCGTCAGCACGGAATGAATGCAGTACAAGATAAACAAGCGGGGAAATCCAAATAAGTCCCAATACTGCAAGCAAGATGTAGGTAATGGCGTTGGTGAAATGTCTCCTGAATTTATAACTCTTAATCATGAGAATTCCTCCTCGTTCTTGGCTGACTTGGTAAGGTTGAATGTAATCAGTGACAAGGTAGCACAGACTATAAATACCAAGATACCGATAGCGGCGGCAAGGTTGTTGTCATTCTCACTCATAGTAAGTTTGAACAACCAAGTTACAAGCAGGTCGGTATAGCCTGCTCCGCCCGCCATTTGCGGACTGTTCGGTCCACTGGTCGGTCCTCCGTTTGTAAGAAGGTAGATAACGTTGAAGTTGTTGATGTTACCGATGAAACTCGTGATGAGGTACGGAGTGGTAACAAAGAGCATATAAGGCAGAGTAATGGAGAAGAAACTTCTCGCAGGACCTGCGCCGTCTATTGTTGCACTCTCGTACAAATCGGCAGGAATATTCATAAGAATACCCGAGGTGATAAGGATAGTATACGGAATACCAACCCAACAGTTGATAACAATAACAGTTATACGCGCTACAAGCGGAGTGCTGTTCAGGAATGAAATCGGTTGCATACCGAGCATCTTAATAAGAACGTTGATAGCACCGTCATCCTGGAGCATCTGGTTCATAAGCAAAAGAGAAACGAACTGAGGAACAGCAACTGTTACAACAAAGAGAGTTCTCCATAATGCTTTGAGTTTGATGCCTTTTTTGTTAATCATAAGGGCAACTATCATACCTAAAATGTAGTTAAGTACGGTAGCAAATACAGCCCATACGAGTGTCCATTTTGTAAGTTCGAGGAAGGTAGCGCCCTTTGAAGATACACCTGATGAGGAGAATACATCAGCAAAGGTCTGGAAACCTACCCAACTGAAAAGTGTTCCCGGGGGAACATGCGAATGGTCAAAGTTAGTAAAAGCGATAAGAATCATGAATATCAACGGCAAGATAGTAAATGCCGAGATAGTCAGAGTCGGGAAAGCAAGCAAAGTTACATGGAAGCGGTTGTCAAGCAAATCCTTGAGTTCTTCCATAAATGTAACAGGTTTTTCGCCTGCGGCAACCGTGCATTGAGCCTTGTAAGCCGACTTTGTATTAGTGACATAAATAACAAGGAAAATCACGGAAAGGATGATGGTAAGTACGCCGTAAAGCAGAATAATCATCGAGTTGTCACCGATGATGTGAACAGGTCTGCCGTTAGCACCGGTAACGGTCTCGCTTACAACCGTACCGATAGTACCTGTCGGAGTAAACAATTTTGAAAGTTGTCCGACACCGAAGAAAACCATCATTGATATGTAGGCTATTTCAATAATCAAAAACAGAAAGCCTTTGACAAACTGTTTTCTTACGATATTACCCGTACCCATAATGATGTACGAAAGTTTTGTTGCCCAGTCGCCCCTTGCGAATCTGGTACCGTATCCGGCAAATCCTTTGCCGATACCAACGAACAAATTCTTGAAAAACCTTCCTATCATACAGAAAAACTTTTTGAGGTTTTTCGGAAGATTTACGAAAAAGTTCTTGAAGTTGTACCCGAATTTTTGGAAGGGATTGAGCTGTTTGTAATCAATATATTTCATCAGTTCACTTCCCAAAACAGAAGATAATAGTGTTTTAAAGTTTTTAAAATAAACAGAAAATCAAGTTTCGGTCAGGCGGCTTTCGCCGCCCGACCTAAAATAATAGTTTAAGTAAAAAAGTAAATTAGTTATCAAATAATTATTCGTCTTTGATGTTGATAACTGTTTTCTTAAGAAGTTCTTTCAAAGTATCTTTGTCATACTTTGTGCCGTCTTTGAAGAGGTTGTTACCAAGGTCAGCCATCGGATTCCAGAATGTGGAACTGATGTTAACCTGAGGAATTGAATATGCAGACTGAGCAAGGATAGCAGAAACTGCTGCATTGTTCTTAACTGTATCGGAAGCAGCAACGTTCTTGTTTGAGGGACCCCAAGAGATTTCCTCTGCACGCTGTTTCTGGCATTCTTCGTCTGTGAGGTAGTTAGCAAGAAGTTGAGCAGATTCCGGGAATTTTGAACTCTTGTTTACGCCCATGAGTTTGTAGCCGTGCATAGAGATAATCTGTTTGTCTGTGCCGTTAACTTTGATTGTAGGAAGTTTAGCAGCGCCGTAGTTCTCGCCGAGAGCCTTCTGACAAGCAGCGGCATTCCAAGAACCGTCGATACCGGCAGCAACTGTGGGAGGATCAACAGCCATACCGGAAGAAACTTTGGAAACGTCACCGGAGAGGAAGTTATCTTTGTTGTCATGGAACAATGTTGCGAATGCTACGAGTGTATCGGCAACTTCGTCTTCGTTGTAATCATTGAATACCTGAGTATCGTCTTCGCCTTCGAGACCTTCAATCTTCAAACCGCCTGTGAAGGGGAACATACAGGAATAGAAACCGTTACCTGCGTCCATAACGAAGTTTTTGCCGGCTTTCTTACAAGCAGCAAATACGCCTTCGAGAGTTTTTGCATCTTCGTCTGTTACATATCTCTTATCATATACGAGATAGTAGCCGTTGTCGCCTGTTTCCGGATAAGCAAGGAGTTTGCCGCCTATTGTAGCAGCAGCGATAGACTCTTCGCTGTCTCTTCCTTTAACAGCAGCCTCATATTCAGGATAATCTGAAACGGGGCTCAAAACGCCTGCTTTTTCAAGTTTGTTCAACTGGTCGCATGCAAAACCGAATACATCGGCAGCAGCAGACGGGTCATTCAAAAGGTTAGTAGCAGCATCGGATTCGCCCTGTGCTACAACTTCGATAGAGATAGTCTTGTTAGGATACTTTGCAATGAAAGCATCGCACTGTTTTTGTGTGAGTGCAACTGCTGCATCGGGAGCCCATACTTTCAAGGTGATGTTGTCTTCACCGTAGAACGGGTCATCAGATGAGCTGGATGTTGTGTCGCCGTTGTCGCCTGAACCGCCACAACCGACAAACAATGTTGCCATTAACATAACGGCAAGTACTAACGCTAAAATTCTTTTCATAGTCGGATTTCCTTCTTTCAAAAAATATTTGGTGTTTCCACCAGTGAAGTGCCTTGATAATCCGTCCTCAAAGCACAGTTTCACTTGCATAAATTTTACCATATTGTAAAGAGTGATTTCAACTCCCTTTGTGTTTTTTATGAACTACCATAAAATATTTTTTTGTATTTGGTTATTTTACCTATTCTTTTTTTGAGATATAAATATTTTGCATAAAATATCTATTGCTTTTTTATAAGTTTTAACGAAAGCCGTTTTGTGCAAGTTGTCAAATTGCTTCTATCATTATGAGGCAGAAAGTAACATCTTCTTAACCGTTTAATTCTAAATTAGAATTATAACGCCGTTTTTGAATATTAGAAATATTTTTTAGTATATTTTTACCAAAGACACTTGATTTTTACATCACTACTGTCACCGAATATGTTTGACATATATATGAAAAAGTTGTACCATTTTGTATAGATTACGAAACCTCGGAGGTAAAATATATGAAACTTGAAAAACTGCTTGTCGGATTTGACTACACCCTCTCTAAAGGAACAACCGACTGTGAGATAAAAGATGTTATCTACGATTCAAGAAAGGTTATACCGGGCTGTGCTTTTGTAGCACTCAAAGGCTTTAATGTCGACGGTCACAAATATATTCCCGATGCAATTGAAAAAGGTGCTGTTGCACTTATCGTCGAGGATAATATCGAAGCACCAAACGGTGTGACCGTTATCAAAACCGAAAACACAAGAATTGCCCTTGCCTACATGAGCAGAGAATATTTTAATAATCCCGCAAAGGAACTGACCACCATCGCCGTAACGGGAACAAAAGGCAAAACCACTACCGTAGCAATGATGCGTTGCATCCTTGAAACAGCAGGAATAAAAACAGGTACTATCGGTACTTTGGGTATAGTCATCAATGACAAAACCTACAAGACTATGAACACCACCCCCGAATCATACGAAATCCAGCAGGCTATGCGGAAAATGATAAACGAAGGCTGTAAAGTTATGATAATCGAGGCGTCTTCTTTGGGACTTAAATGGCATCGCACAGACGGTATCACCTTTGACTACGGCGTATTTACAAACTTCTCATCCGACCACATCGGCGACAGCGAGCACAAAGACCTTGACGAATACCTATACTGCAAGAGTCTTTTGTTCAGACAATGCAAGTTGGGACTTATTAACTGCGACGACGAAGCGTGGCAAAAGGTTATCGAAAATCACACCTGCGAAATAAAAACTTACGGTTACTCTGAAAATGCCGACCTCGTTGCCCACGGTGACAGCCTTGTCGCAACCCCCGGTTTTATCGGAGTTCATTTCAACACAACTGGCGAAAAAGAATTGAGCCTTGATGTTGCTATCCCCGGAAGATTTTCTGTATACAACGCTTTGGCGGCTATATCTGTATGTCAGCACTTTGACATCAGCGACGAAGATATCATAAAGGGACTGAAAACGGTAAAAGTAAAAGGCAGAGTTGAGATAGTTGAAGTGCCGGGTGAATATACACTTCTTATCGACTATGCTCACAACGCTGTTTCCATGGAAAATGTACTTTCCACTTTACGAGAATACAAGCCGAAAAGACTTATCACTATGTTCGGTGCAGGCGGAAACCGCCCGAAAATCAGACGCTACGAAATGGGCGAAGTTTCGGGCAGGATGTCTGACCTTTCGGTCATCACTGAAGACAACTCCCGCTTTGAAGATGTCAACGATATAATTGCCGATATCAAAGTCGGCATTGACAAAACAGGCGGGGACTATGTTGTTATACCCAACAGAGTAGACGCTATCCGCTATTGTATCGAAAATGCACAAAACGGTGACATCATCGTACTTGCTGGCAAAGGCCACGAAGATTATCAGGAAATCCGCGGTGTAAGATACCACATGGACGAAAGAGAAATTATCGCTGACATTATCGACGGCGAACAAGACGGTAACAACAGCGAAAACAGATAAGATTTTCAAAAACTACAGGAAAGGAGATTTTTTATGAATTTGCAGGAATCGGGCGAAATGTACCTTGAAACCATACTCATACTGTCAAAAAAATCTCCTCTTGTTCGTTCCGTTGATGTAAAAGAATATATGGGATTTTCAAAACCTTCTGTCAGTCGGGCAATCGGACTTTTAAAAGACGGTGGCTATGTCAATGTCGGTGAAAACGGTAACCTTTCTCTTACCGAAGAAGGCAGGCGTGTAGCAGAAAAAATTTATGAACGCCACACTTTGCTTACACAAATTCTTATTAACTTAGGTGTTGATGAAGACACCGCCACAACAGATGCCTGTAAGATTGAGCACGACATTTCGGACAAATCTTTTGAGGCTATCAAAAACCATATCAAAAAATGATACAAAAAATCCCCTGAACCATAGTCAGGGGATTTGATGATTATATCAGTCCATACAACTTTTAAGCGCATTTGTAATGCTGTGCTTTGATGATACACCGATAAAGCGGTCAACTTCTTCGCCGTCTTTGAAAATAATCATCGTCGGCACGCTCATAACGGAATATTCAAGCGCAAGTTCTTCGTTCTCGTCAATATCGCATTTATAGACATCGTATGAGCCGTCGGACTCTTCGGCGATTTCCTCAATAATGGGTGCCATCATCTGACAAGGTCCGCACCATGTGGCGAAAAAATCAACAAGTACAAGGTTATCCGCATTCAAAACTTCCGCATCAAAACGCTGTGTGCTTATATATTCAACCGACATAAAACTACCTCCCATAAATATTCTTTGTCTATTCTAACACATTATTTTACATAAATCCACACTTTTTAATAAATACTTTTTTTATCGGGGTGATATTATGACTGATATCGTAGTAATAGGTGGCTCTTGTGCCGGGCTTACATCGGCTGTTTATGCCACCCGTGCGGGGTATTCTGTCACAGTTTTGGAAGAAAAGGCTTTCGGAGGACAGGTAGCAACTGCCGCTTTTATTGAAAACTATCCCGCAATAGACAAAATCAGCGGTTTTGAACTTGCAAACAAAATGAAAGAACAGGCGGAAAAATCGGGTGCCGTACTCAAATATGCTTCTGCTTTATCTGTTGAAAAAGAAAACGGGGTATTTACCGTTAAAACCGACAGCGGTGACATTAAGTGCAAAAGCGTTATTATAGCAAACGGAGTAAAACGCAGAGAACTAAACATTAAAGGTGAAGAAAAATTCAAGGGCAAGGGCATTTCATTTTGTGCCGTTTGTGACGGTGCTTTCTTCAAAAACAAAGTCGTTGCCGTAGTAGGCGGTGCTGACTCCGCTTTGTCGGAAGCAATTTATCTTTCGTCAATTTGCAGTAGGGTTTACCTGATTTTCAGAAGAACCGCACCCACAGCATCAAAAGCATATATAAAAAAAATTATGGAACTTGAAAATGTAAAAATCGTTCCGTCTTCCCGCGTTATTGAATTCAGCGGTGAAAAATTGCTTGAAAAAATTACCGTTGAAAATGTATCTACAAATGAGAAAACAACATTTGATGTAAGCGGAGTTTTCGAGGCGGTCGGACTTATCCCCGACAACAAGCGTTTTGAAAACCTTGTGGAACTTAACGCCTATGGATATATCAAAGCAGATGAAAATTGCAAAACAAGCACAGATGGGATTTTCGCCGCAGGCGACACAAGAGAAAAAACATTAAGGCAAATTGTAACGGCTACGGCAGACGGTGCAGTTTCCGCAACAAATGCAATAAAATATCTGGAGACCTTATGAAAGATTGTGAAAAAGAAGTTTTAGAGAAACTCTACGCCATACAAGACCTCGAATATAAAGACTTTATCTACAAACTCACTCCGACTTTGGACTATGAAAAAATTATCGGAATAAGAATACCGAACCTTCGAAAACTCGCAAACGAACTGCGAAACACGAAAACGGCAGAAGATTTTCTTCTTTGTACTCCTCACGAATTTTTTGAAGAAAACACCCTGCATGTTTTTCTGCTTGAAAAAATCAAAGATTTCGACAAAGCGGTGTATGAAGTTGACCGGTTTTTGCAGTATATCGACAACTGGTCAACCTGCGACTCGCGTTCACCCCTTGCGTTCAAGAAAAATCCCGACAAACTTTTCCCCTACATACAAAAGTGGATAAATGAAGACCATATTTATACTGTCCGCTACGGAGTTAAGAAACTGATGGACTTTTATCTTGACGAAAACTTTTCGAAAGAACACTTGTATCTTGTCGCAAAAGTAGAGCAAAAAGATTACTATATAAATATGATGACAGCGTGGTATTATGCCACCGCACTTGCAAAACAGTATGACGATACAATAAAGATTATCGAACAAAAAATCCTGCCGAAATGGACTCACAACAAGGCTATTCAAAAAGCCAAAGAGTCCTACCGAATAACAAAAGAGCAAAAAGAATACCTAAACAGTCTGAAAATAAAGTAAAAAACGCCGAGAAAACTCGGCGTTTTTGTATTCGTTATTTTATCGGTATAAAACATTCAATAATGCTGTTGCCGTCTTCATCGACATTCTCACCATATCTTATCAAATCGAACTTTGCATTTTCGTTTGGTGTGTATGATGATTTCGGAAACCACTCGTTGTAGATATAGTTCATTATCGGTTCCATACTGTCTTGTGACTTTCCCTTAAAGGAAAAAACTACATAATCAAAAGGCGGTAGTTCCTTTACTGCCATATTATCGGGGACAGTATCAAAAGACGAAACCTCTGTCGCCGCATAGTAATCAAAAGACGGCGGAGCGTCAACTATTTTTTCAAAAACGGAATAGTCATTTACACCAACTAAAAAGTCAATATCGGTACGGTTTTTTATTTCCTCTTTTCTTTTATGAAGAATATCCCAGCACATAGGAATAACCTGAAAGCCCGATTTGGTATTTTCCTTAATACCGACTACTTTAAACTGTTTTGCTTTTTCTGTTCTGATATCCATTACAATCTCCTAAAAGTTAAAGCAAGGTTTAGTAACTGCCCGACGAATGACTGCCACCGCCGTAGGATGAATGTGAACTGTCGTTCTTGGGTTTTGCTTTGCGGTCAACATGTCTGTAAAGGAAGATGTCGTTCGACTGTGTTACATTCATACTTCCCTCTTTGACATAGTCGGCTGCACCGCTTTGCATATCTACTGTTTTGAGTTTTTTCTTTGCAATCATCATCGGTATCAACGCGATAAGAAAACCAAAAACAAGAGAAAGCGGTATCCAGTACAAAGCAACATGGGGAGGATAAAGTTCGTCTACCTTGTCAACAAAAGAAGAAAACGCAGAGAAATAGTCATCCCTACCGTTTAAGAGAAAATCCGTTGCAGTTTCTCTTAATGTATCAAGGTGTACGGCAAGCCTATGGTCGGCAGTACCTTTTGCAAAAACATCTATTTTTCGGTCCTCGGACGCTACAAAAATCTGTACTCCGTTGTCAGAATATCCCGCGCCGTTGTAAAAATCGGCAGAGGCTACATCTACTTCTTTTCCGTTTAAAGACGGCTGTGAGCAAATTACAACATCAATACCATATTTTGCACCGACTTCTTTGCACTTTTCATTAAGTTGTGCTATTTGCTCGTTTGTGAGCAATCCCGCTTCATCTACAACAAAACTTTTGTCATTTTGTGCGGTAGCAGCGAGGTCGACTTCTGCACCAAAGACACTAACGGAGAAGAGAGAAACAATCATAAGAACGGCGAAAACAAAAGCAAATATTCTTTTCATTTTGCACCCTCCTTACAGTATCTGCAACAGCCAAGTTATGCCGTAAATTACAGCACCTATTCCCGCTGTGAGTATCATCTGCCATTTCCAGAACTTGCCGACATCCATCGGAAGATTTCCGACAAATTTTCCTGTCTGTCCGTTCATGGCAAAGGTGTATTTCTCGTTTTTATATGTAGTGTTCAAAAGCCACA
>JAZLJE010000281.1:0-16094 GCA_045617705.1 Ruminococcus sp. | reverse complement strand
ACTCTTGATAAAGATTGCTCAATTTGTTGTATGCCGCGTCGGATGTGTCACCCGATTTTTCGAGTTCTTTGACATATTTTTTGAGTGCCTGATACTGGTTGTATGATGCATAAAGGTAACTTGTGGTCAAATCGCTCTTTGTCTGTTTTATCAATGTAGCAATATCATTTGCACCGGTTATTGCATAGTCGTTTGAAGAAGTTTTTGCAAGTTTTTCCTCAACGGGGAATTTGTCGATAAGTTTTGCAAGTTTCTTTTGGATATATGTTGCATCGACAATATTGAGAACATCGGTAGCATCAACTTTTGCCAAAACAAGTTGGTCTTCTGACAATGTAATCATCTTTGCAAGGGCTTTTTGAATATATGTTGCATCAACGATTTCCAAAACCGTATTTTGGTCAACATCACCGTAGAACAAAGGCTTTTCGGTAGTCGGCTCGGTCTTCGGTTCTGTTGTGGGCTGTGTGGTCGGTTGTGTAGTCGGCTGTGTTGTAGTTGCTTGAGTAGTCGGCTCGGTAGTTGGCTCAACTCTGTTGCCTTTTACAAAATAACTTGCTGTCGGGATAATCTCGTTGTAGTAGAGGTTAGTTCCGTTGAATACAGTATGGTCGGAGTAAACATCAACAATATATCCTTCTGTCTTTTCGAGTGATGTATCGTTAACTCTTGTTGTGCCGTTCTTTATCATTCTGACAGCACCGACAGATGAGTTGTGGATAATAAGTGCAGATGAACTGCTGTTATCAGAGTAGTTTAACTGCTGGTCAAGACAGAAATGAGTATGGCCTGTGATTACAACGGCATCCTTATATTTTTTGAGAATGTTCTTGAGTTTTACCGTTGAAGGCATTGTATCTTTCAGCGGAATATCGTAAATCGGGTTGTTAATCTGGTCGCCTGCGCCCCATTTGTAGAAGTTGCTGTGCTCAACGATAAAGCAGTTTTTGCCGTCGTTTTGGTACGCTTTGAGTTTTGATTCAAGCCAATTAAGTTGAGCGTCAGAAAACTCATCTACTCTATCAGTGTAGAAACCGCCTTCAAGTGCCATCATAAGGAAGTGGTCGCCGGTGTTAGGCTCTGTGAATTCGTAGTACGCTTTGCCCGTCTTGATTGTTGCACTGTTTGAATCAAGACCTGTACTCTTAATGAAGTATTTTGTACCGACAGACGGGTCTTTCTTATAATCCTTTTCAGAGTCGCCGTTCCAAAGTTCATGGTTGCCGATTGCTTCGTATATCGGATTGCAGTAATCACTTTCGGACAAAATTTTCAGATATCTGTTCCATTCTGCCGCGTAGTACGGGTTACTTCCCGAATCTATTTGGTTATTTACATGGTCACCGCTTGTGACGATAAAATCAACTTTTCTGTTAGCGGCTACTTTGAACGCAGAAGTAAGGTGCTGTTCGTCATAAGGATAACTTGAACTTCCGCCTTCGCATATATGAATATCGGACAACGCTTCGAAACTGTAAAGTTTAGAGGAACTTTTCTTTGTCGGAAGTTTCGAGTCAGGTATTGTATACACGGCCGCAGCGGAAGAAACCGTCTTTGTAGTGGGTTTTGTTGTTGACTTAATGGCGATGAGTTTTGTTGCATCGGCGGGGATAGCCGTTTGTGCGGGCATAGTAAAAGTTGCTTTTCCCGAAGATGCTGTCACCTGTGCTATTTCGGCATAGCCGGAAAGTGCAGAGGTGTTATCCGCCCAGTAAAGCCAGTATGACGCGGGCGAAGCAGTAGAGTCAACGGACAATGTAATTGTACCTTGAGCGTAGCCTTTGTCATTTTTGTTATTTCCCGAAAAAGCGTATGCTATCGAGGACGAAGCACCGGCTGTAATAGAAAAACCGGTACACGCAAATGACAAAAGTATCATAACAACAAGACACAAAGAAATCAATTTCTTCATAAATCTTACCTCCAGTAATGATAATATTATAATTCTTCCGATTTGATTATATCATATTTGCTCTTAAAAATAAAGATATTATCTTATTTTTAGGAGTTTCCCACAAAGAATACGGCAAAAATGTGTATAACATCACAAGTAAAAAATATTTTGAGTAATTGTTTGACACAAAAAAGAATACATTGTATAATCAATATGAAATATTATATAAAAAATGGGGCATGTTCTTTGGACAAAAAGCCGAAAAAAACAATATGGATAATTTTGCTGATTATCTTTATTATTATACTGATTTTGGGACTTTTGTTTGTGCTGAAAAGTTACGGCATCATTTTTGCCGACAAAACTCCGACAAGAGCAGAAACAGAAGAACCAACTACAATAGCCACAGAACCTCCGACAGAGCGCTTTGATTATCCGCTAGCACCTGAGCCTGATATTAGTTCTGTCGACTTTGAAGAACTCGAAGATATTAACGAGGATATATACGCGTGGCTCTACATACCGAACACAAATGTCGATTTGCCTGTTGTGCAGAGTATCAAGGACCGCGACGACTTCTTCTATCTTTCGCACAATATTTACAAAGAATATCAATTTTCGGGTGCTATCTACTCGGAAATACAAAACAGCACCGATTTTTCGGACCATGTTACCGTGCTGTACGGCCACAATATGATAAACGGCTCGATGTTTGCAACGCTTCATAAATTCGAAGATGAAGACTTCTTTAACGAAAACACGACCATGTTTGTCTTTACGAAAAACAAATTGCTTACTTATCTTATTTATGCTGCGTATGAAACCGACGACAGACATATTCTCAATTCTTTTGAAACAAGAACAAAAGACGGTTTCAGAGAATTTCTTGACTCTACTCTTTCTCCTCATTCGTATAACTGCAATGTGAGAGATGTAGAACTGAATACTGATGATAAGATATTAACATTGAGTACCTGTTCGAATACCATAAGCGGTAACAGGTATCTCGTTCAAGGGGTGTTAGTACATGAGCGAACAAGAAAACAGGCAAAATGATACATCAAAACAGGAAAGAATTGATAAATTAAACGAACTTATCAGCAATTTGCAGGATACTGTCGAGAAAATGCAAGATGATATAAAGACAGAAAACGGTGAAAGAATAAATACGGACAAGCAGACTGTCGAAGTTTCACAAAGCACAGAACCTGCCGAGCCTAAACTTGTTATCACTAAAGGTGATTTACAAAATGCTGACCCCGACGCAGAAGACTATGTTATACCGAGAAATATCAAGAACAAACGCACGGGACATCACCATCACCATCATCACTCATCTTCCCACAGTTCAATTTCGCACAGAAGCAATCTGACAAAAGAGGAGATTGAAAATATGGAAAAAGGCTTTGTATATCATACAAGCGGAAAACACAAAAAAAATCGCAAAAAACGCAAAGCGTTGAAAATTATCGGTATTATTTTTGCTATCCTTTTCGGTATTATTATCGTTGCTTTATCTACCGTACTGATACTCAATCAGGTCGGTAAAAACCAGATGCACGACTACAATGATATTGAGATTACCGTTCCCGACAATCTTATTAATGACTTGTTTGTTGAGAACAACGGTAAAACCATCAAGTACGACGGAAAAACTTATTCATTCAACGAAGAAGTATCTACAATAGCCTTTATGGGAATAGACCGCGACGAATTTATCAACGAAGGCGGAAATATGGCAGATGCTATATATATCGCCGTCATTGACGAAAAAGCAAGCAAAGTACGCCTTATCTGTGTATCTCGTGAAACTATGGCTGATGTTGATGTTTACTCCGACAAAGGTACTTTTGTCGATACACAAAAATTGCAGATTTGTCTTGCCTACGCCTACGGCAACGGCAAAGAAACAAGTTGCGAAAATGTTACTAAATCGCTTTCAAGACTTTTCTACGGTATTCCGTTCAAAACCTATTTTGCTATAGACTTTAATGCACTTAAAACCCTCAATGATACCGTCGGTGGTGTTACCGTTAAGTCTTTAATTCCCTTTAAGTCAAAAGTAACGGGACAACAGGTAAATGTCGGTGATGAAGTTACTCTTTACGGTGACGATGCTCTGAATTATGTAAGAGAAAGAGATACCGATAAACTCGAAAGTAACAATGACCGTATTGCACAACAAGAACAATATATAGACGCATTTTTGTCGCGTGTTGTTCCCGCCGCAAAAGAGAACATTTCCATTGTATCCGACCTTTACAACACAATTGCCGCAAACTCTACAACTTCACTTACTTTGCCGAAGATTACTTATCTTGCATCATCCGCTTTGTCAAATATCGGCGCGGCTTCCGATATCGAATTCATCAACCTTCCCGGTAAAATCGTTGCAGGTGAAAAATTCGCCGAGTTTCGTACCGATGACAAAGAACTTATCAAAATTATGCTTGATGTTTTCTACGAAGAAGTAAAATAATTGCAAAAATAAACCGCCCTTCAAGGGCGGTTTTTCTATGTTCGTTATTCTTTTTTTCGGTGCAGTTTTTCTAATGGAAGTTGGGCGATGATTATTGCCGTAAACATTATAAGACAACCGATAATTTCTCTCGTTGAGAAATGCTCCCCCGAAAACATTACTCCGCCTACTGCCGCAAATACCGACTCAAGGCTCATAACGATAGATGATACTGTCGGGGAGGTGCTGTACTGCTGACCGATAATCTGTAATGTATAGGCAACGCCAGACGACATAACTGCAAGATAGAGTATATCCTTCCAAATAGAAAGGATAGCAGAAATATCAGGCTTTTCAAATATGAACATCAGTATAAGGGATATAATACCGCAGACAAAAAACTGTATGCACGAAAGTTTTAATCCGTTGACATATTCCCCGTAGTAGTCAATACAGATAATCTGAAAAGAAAAGGCAACAGCACACATCAAAATAACCAAGTCGCCGAGATAGACATAGCCTATGCCGTTTGAAAGACAAAGGATATAAAGTCCGACAATCGCCAAGGCGACACAAAACCATATATGCAAACCGACTTTTTTGTGAAAGAACAGCCCGATTATCGGAACGATAAGGATATACAAAGCGGTGATAAATCCGCTTCGACCGGAAGTGTTCGCATTGTCGGGATAAAGTGCTATACCAAACTGCTGAATGTTTGCGGCAACGCTTAAGAAAAGTCCGCAGAAGACACCCGCTTTGATAAGCATTTTTCTGTCTTTCTTTGTTTTTTCAAAAACAGGACGATTTTTTATCTTCGCCAAAACGACAATAACGGGCAAGAGTACAAAAGCACCGAGAATAAATCTGATAGCGTTTAATGTAAATGTATCAACTTTTTCGGCTGCGTTGTCCTGTGTTACAAAAGCAAAACCCCAGATTAACGCCGCAAGCAGTAATGCCGAGGTTGAAACAAATTTTCTTCTTTCCATTTTATCCCTCCGAATAACGAAAGGATACACCGATTTTTGTTTTAAGTCAATAGTGTAAAGTCGGTTATTGTTGAAAAAGAAAATATTTTGTGATATAATGAATATAATTATGGAATGGGAGGCATATTATGAAGAAATTTGCTATCGTTTCTACAATTATTCTTGTTCTCTGTGCGGGATTGTTCGGCTTTTCGCTGTATCACTATGTTGATGTCACAAAAGGCGATGCAACACCCGACGAAACCGCTATAGAAACAACGACAGAAAAGCAGGATACAACCGACGAAAATTCTTCTGTTCCGCAGGAATGGAATGACGGCGGTATTTTCTCACAAAATTACGAGAAAGCCTACACGGAAGTAAAAAATATGTCGACAGAGCAGTTGGCAGGTCAGGTTCTAATCGGCGTTTGCAATTTAGATGATACCCACAAAAACGACTACGAAACCTACGCTTTGGGTGGCTACCTGTTTAGTATGGATAATTTTTCGGGCAAGACAAAAGACGAGATTAAATCTCTTCTTGCAACATATAAATCAAAATCAATGATACTTTCCGTTGAAGAAGAAGGTGGAAGTGTCACAGCAGTTTCCGACCTCGATATTTTCCCCGAATACGACTTCTATTCTCCGAGAGATACTTTCGCTTCAGGCGGTATCGATGCACTTACCAAAATGGAAACCGACAAAGCGACTATGCTTTCTTCAATCGGTATCAATCTGAATTTAGCACCCGTTGTAAATATCGCAGACGAAAATGCTGCTTCAATGTTTGCACGCACCCTTTCTGACGATGCTAATACCGTTTCCGACTATACAAAAAAGGCAGTTGAAATAAGTCAGTCAAAAGGTGTTTCGGCAGGACTTAAATTCTTCCCAAGTTGCGGTAACCTTGAAAATTCCGACTACGGCGTTACAGCCGATACAAGAAAAATCTCCGACATTCGTACAAAAGAATTCTCTGCATTCAAGGCAGGCGTTGACCAAGGTGTTCATTGTATCGTGATGTCAAATGTGCTTATTCCCGATATCGACGAAAAGCGTATTGCTTCGCTCTCTCCCGATGTAAACAAACTGGTCCGTGACGACTTGAAATTTTCCGGCCTTTGTATAGCCGATAACCTCAATAAAGAAAACTACTCACAGTATGCCGACAATAACGATGTTGCGGTACAGTCACTTATTTCAGGCAACGATATGCTTATTGTGAATGACTGTCAATCGGCATTTAAGAGTATCGTTTCGGCAGTAAATGCAAAAACACTTGATGTAAATGTTCTTCAAAAAGCGTGTATGAGAGTATTAGCATTCAAATACACAGCAGGAATAAAGAAGTAAAAACTGAAAATCAAAGCGGAGTGAAGACATCTTCACCCCGCTTTTTGTTTGTTATTTTACAAATATGTAGTATTCCCAAGGCTCAAAGTTTTTTAAATTAAAATCGCTGTCGGAATACGGTTTTTCGTCAGATGTAAAACCGTCTTTTGTATAATGCAACACACATTTTGCACCCGATAAATCAAGGCTGTACTTTGCGTTTTCGACCTTGTTCGTGCTTAAGTTTCCGACAAAGTACACTGTGTTATCGCCGTTTTCGTCCTGCCTTGTGTATAAAAGCATTTCGGGATTTTCAACATCAATAAATTCAATTTCACTGCTTGTTGCGTTGTAAATTGCCTTGTTATTTGCTTTGATTTTTGATAAAGCGGAAAGCAAATCCTGATACTTATGCTCGCCCCATTTTACCGTATCTTTTTCAAAAAACTGTAAACTGTGGTCGTAGAAATCTTCGTTTGAACAATAAATCATCGGCATACCGGGCATTGTGAAAATTACACCGAGCATAGGCGCGTAGGAGTCGCCGTAGTTAGATACTATCGTATCATTGTAGGAGTTTTTGTCGTGATTGTCGAGGTAGTTCATCGCAAAGGAATTTCCCTCTAATTTGGTATTCTTCTTCATTGCTTCCTGCATACTCTGGGGCGTTATGTTGTTTTTTATCGGCAACGATTGCTGGTAGAAATTATCGTTGTAACAAGAGTCAAAAGCGTACATCGTCAGCGCCGGCGCGGGAGAACATTCGGCAAGGAGCATAATCTCGCTGTTGATGGATTTCAGTTTATAAACTGCCGCATTCCAAAAAGGTCCGGGAACGCCGATAGCGTGGTCACAACGAAAGCCGTCAACGCCGATTTCTTCTATCCAAAACTGCATACATTTTATCATTTCGTATCGCATTTCGTAGTTAGTGTAATCAAGTTGTGCGGTGTCCGTCCAGTCAAAAGGACTTTCTATTTCGCCGTTTTTGCTGTGAACATACCAGTCTTCGTGTTCTTCTATCCAAGGGTTGTCCCAGCCTGTATGGTTTGCTACCCAGTCGAGAATTACATGAAAGCCCATATCGTGTGCCTTTTTCAAAAGGGCTTTGAAATCGTCCATTGTACCGAATTCGGGGTTTACTTCCATATAGTTTTGAACCGCGTAGTATGAGCCGAGTGTTCCTTTTCTGCCTTCTTTTGAAATCGGATGAATAGGCATCAGCCACAAAGTATTTATCCCTGTGTCTTTGAGCCTTTGCAGATGTTCTGAAAACGCGTTGAATGTGCCTTCTTCTGTATACTGCCTGATATTGACTTCATACAAAACCGCCGTGTCGCACCAGGATGCGGTGGTTTTTTGCAGTATCTCGTCGTCGGCTGCGATATCCGTCATAACGGAATTTATAACCGAGCCTTCCTTTGAATTTTCGCTCATTTTATAATCGTTCTTTTTGCCCTGCCCGCTGCACGATACAAGCGAAAATACAAACAAAACACAAAGAATAAGTACTAAAAATTTTTTCATAATATACCTCCGAAAATTTCAAAATATCCGTTAGTCGGAATGGATTTTATTTCAATGTTTTTATGAGTTACGGGATGAACAAAAGAAAGACCTGTGCAGTAAAGCATAATGCCGTCTGTTTTTATTTTACTGCCGTAGCGTCTGTCACCGACAATCGGCATTTTCCGTGAAGAAAACTGAACTCTTATTTGATGAGTTCGCCCTGTCATCAGCGAAATTTTCACTAATGACACTTCCCTGTTTTCTATTGTACTTTGCGACAAGGTTTCAAAAGACAGCAGGGCTTTTTTTACTCCTTTTCTTTCTCTTTTTACGACAAAAGACTTGTTCTTTGTCCTGTCGTAATACAAAAGGTCGGAAAATTCTCCTTTGTCAGTTTCGGGCTTACCCTCAACTATTGCAAAGTAGGTTTTGTCTATTTCGCCTTTTTGAAACATCTCGCACAAAAGGGGAGTTGTTTTTTCATTTTTTGAGTACATTACCACGCCCGAAGTAAGTTTATCGAGCCTGTGTACCGTGCCAACATAAGAATTTTCACCTTTATTTAATAGATAAAGGCGTAAATCGTCAGAAAGACTTTTTGTATTTTCGTTACCCTGCGAAAGGATATTCGGCTTTTTTTCGACGCAAATAATGAATTCATCTTCGTATAATATTTTGATATTTTCCATAACTTCCCATAATCCGTGTTCTTTTGAAAAAGTATATCATAGTACCTTTAAGAAATCAAATATATATTCAGCATAAAAAGTACGGAGCATTAAGAAGAAAAATTGTGTCAATTTTTGTCTTATAATTCTTGGTGGGAATTAAAAAAACCCTTTTTTCGTATAAAATTATAGATACTAATTATAAGGGGAAGAATTTTGCGACGAGCAAAATCCAAGGGTGATGAGTATGAAACTTTTGCAGGAAAAAATCTTAAAAGACGGAAAAGTCTTTGAGGGCAACATTTTGAAGGTTGACAGTTTTGTCAATCATCAGATTGATGTGAAATTTATGAACGAAGTCGGCAAAGAATTTGCCCGTTTGTTCAAAGGCGAGGAAATCACGAAAATTCTGACTATCGAAGCATCGGGCATCGGCATTGCCTGCATCGTTGCACAGTATTTTGATGTTCCTGTTGTTTTTGCGAAAAAAAGCAAAACAATCAATATCGCAGGTGATGTCTATGTATCAAAAGTAGAATCATACACCCATAAAAATGTATACGATATTATAGTATCAAAGGAATTTTTACATAAAGAAGACAGAGTACTGATTATTGACGACTTTCTTGCAAAAGGCTCTGCGCTCAACGGACTTATCGAACTCATCACCGCGGCAGGTGCTACTATTGTCGGTGCCGGCATAGTTATTGAAAAGGCATACCAAAACGGCGGTGAACTCATAAGAAACCGTGGCATAAGGGTTGAATCTCTTGCAAGAATAAGCAGTATGTCTGATGGTAAGATTGAATTTATTGACTGATTTTCAGGTGATATAAATGAAAAAAACTTTGCTTTTCAAAGTTTTGCCGTTTGTTATTTTGACGCTTGTTTTGATAGCGGTTTTCCTCATACCGATTATCATATCAAATAACGCAAAAGCAGCAAACTCAAACGATAAAGCAAAAATTGAAAATTCGACCGGCGAAACCGTTGACTCTTCGCTTGTTGCTTTGTCTCAAAACGAAACCAACGATAAAAGTATCGAAAACTCAAGCGGTAAGGTTATGAACATCTACAAGGAAAGCAACGAGTCAGACAGTATTACTATTTTCTGGGACAGCGTTGAAAACGCAACGGGATACAAAGTCTATCTGCAAAGAACCGATGTGTCCGATGAATATGAATTTCTCGGCACCGTCAAAGATACGACATATACCGTCAGCGACCTGCCCGGCTCCTCACGCTTTTCGTTTAAGGTAACCGCCGTATTTGATTTGGGTGCTTTGCTTGTTGAAGGTGAGCCTACCGTACTCGATACGGCAACTCATCCCGATACTGTCGGTGCAATAAGGCTGAAAAAATCGGCGTTTTCTATCGGCTTTGCTTTTTCACAGGTTGAGCATGCCTCCGGCTATCAGATTTATCGTATGTGCTACAAAAACAAGGGTGAGTACGAACTTTACGACACCATTACCGATAACAGGATAACCGAGTACGAAGACAAGAATGTCGAAGACGGCAGGTCATACTACTACAAAGTCAGAGCAATGCTGAAAACCGAAAACGACGCCGAATATTTCGGTGAGTTTTCTGATTTTAAGGCGGTTTGCGGTTTGTATGCTCCGAAACTTAATTCGGTTTCCACTCAACTTCGCAGAGTCAGTTTCAACTGGAGCAAAAGCAAATATGCAGACGGCTACGACATCTATTATTCAAAAACTCCCGACACAGGATTTCAACTGCTCGGAACTACAACCGATTTGTACTTTAACTCACCCAGACTTGAAGCGGGAACAAAATACTACTTTCGCCTTGCACCCTATAGTCTTGTAGGCGAAAAAAAAGTGAAAATCATCGGCTCGTGGGACAGCGTAACAGAAACTCCGACAAAAGAAGCCTTTTCCGTTGACTGCGGTGATACATATATCGAAGTCAGCCGTGAACAGCAAAGACTTTGGTACTATGTTGACGGCGAACTTTTTGAAACCACCCCCGTTGTAACGGGTAATTTCGGCTCTATGGATACGCCGAGAGGATGTTACAAGATTTTCCAGCGAACTGCCCCTGCTACACTTCGAGGTCCCGGCTATGTTACTTATGTAAACTACTGGCTCGGATTTACGACGAGCGGTTGCGGTATTCACGACTCCAACTGGCGAACAAGTAAAGAATACGGCGGAAGAACCTATGTCGGCAACGGCTCTCACGGCTGTGTAAATACGCCCATTGACTCCGTGAAGAAAATCTATGACAAAGCGACTATCGGCACTTATGTTGTCGTATACTAAAGCAGTCCGCTCTTGCAGTTTATTCTTGACTTTTTCAAAATATAGTATAATAATTAAGTTAGATAAAATCTATATGATTTTTCATATATCAAGGAGGAATAATTATGTCAACAAAAGCGTTTTACCCGCTTAATGAAATAGGAAAGGACAAGGTAGGTTTTGCAAAAACCAGAAGTATTATCGAAGCACCTTTTTACGGCAACAATGTTGTTATGGTAACCAGCATTGCACAGGCGTATGAACTTGCTAAAAATTCTCCCGGTACTGTCGTTACCGATATGCCCGTTTACCGTGGTGAGGAATTCGGACTTCCCGCAGATGCAAAGGTACTTTTGTTCAATGACGGCTCTATCACAGGCAGATATGCCGCTGCAAGAAGAATTGCAGGCGAGCCCGGTGTTGATACCGATGCTCTTGATAAGATTGTTATGGACGCTGTTTATGATACTCGTTTCAAAAAGATGTATCATGCACAGGTTTATATCGGTCTCGACCCCGAATTTATGGTAAAGGCTCATCTTCTTATCCCCGAAGGCGAAGAAAATCTTATGTATTCCTGGATGCTCAACTTCCAGTATATGAATGAGTATTACAACAAGATGTACAAAGAGTCAAAGTACTATTCCAATGAACCCGATATCTACATCTTCTCTGACCCGCAGTGGAAGGGTACAACCCGCACAGATGTTTGTGACGGAAAATGCCTTGCATACTTCAACACAGGTACAAACTGTGCTGCAATCCTCGGTATGAAATACTTTGGTGAGCATAAAAAAGGCACTCTTACTATCGGCTGGGCTATCGCTAACCGTAACGGCTACGCTTCATGCCACGGCGGTCAGAAAGAATATACTCTCTCAGACGGCTCAAAATATGTTGCTTCCGTATTCGGACTTTCAGGCTCGGGTAAATCAACTATCACCCACGCTAAACACGGCGGTAAATACGATGTTACCGTTTTGCACGATGATGCTTTCGTTATCAATTCCGAGACTTGTGCATCTGTTGCAATGGAGCCTACTTATTTTGACAAGACTGCCGACTATCCGACAGATTGCCCCGACAACAAGTTCCTGCTCACAGTACAAAACTGCTCCGCAACCCGCGACGAAAACGGCAATATCGTTCTTGTTACAGAAGATATCAGAAACGGCAACGGCAGAGCAATCAAGTCAAAAATCTGGTCACCGAACAGAGTTGATAAGATTGAATCTCCCGTCAACGCTATTTTCTGGATTATGAAAGACCCGACAATCCCGCCTGTTGTTAAACTAAAGGGTGCTTCCCTTGCTTCCGCTATGGGTGCTACTCTTGCTACAAAACGCAGTTCTGCAGAAAGACTTGCAGAGGGTGTTGACCCCAACGCTTTGGTTGTTGAGCCATACGCAAACCCGTTTAGAACTTATCCTCTCGCAAATGACTACGAGAAGTTCAAGAAACTCGTTGCCGAAAAAAATGTTGACTGCTACATCATCAACACAGGCGACTTTATGGGCAAGAAAGTTCAGCCGAAAGATACTTTGGGTATCATCGAGGCTATCGTTGAAAAGAAAGCCGAATTCAAAAAATGGGGCAACTTCGACGATATCGAAATCTTTGAGTGGGAAGGCTTTGTTCCCGATTTAAGCGACGAAGAATATGTCAAAGCACTCAAAGCAAGAATGCAGGACAGAGTTGACTTTATCAAGTCAAGAGAAACTGCAAAAGGCGGTTTCGACAAACTCCCCGAAGACGCTTTACAGTCAATCGAAAAAGTTTTGGAACAAATCTGATTTTTGTATAAGAAAACGCTCATCAGACATAAGTTTGATGAGCGTATTTTTTATTGTTTTTTGCTTTTGCAAAGTTCACAGTTACTGCACGAACAGCCAACACATTTTCCCTCTTTTTTTCGCTTTACTATATACCTTACGGCGAAGAAAACAAGCACCGCAAGTACAATGATGATTAAGTAATCAAAAATATTCATATTATCAAACTTCCTATTGTGTAGACGATAAAAGCAGATACCCACGCAACCGCACATTGAAGTACAACTACTCCCAAAGTCTGTATGCGGGAGTCAAGTTCTTTGCGAATGGTGGTAACAGCCGCAACGCAGGGGGTATAAAGCAGGGTAAAAATTAGGAAAGAAAAGGCTGAAAGCGGAGTAAATATCGTATGTAAAGCAGGACCTAAATCGGCAGTACCCGTATTTAAAAGCACCGACATAGTTGACACAACCGCCTCTTTTGCAGAGAAGCCTGGAATCAAAGCGGTGGTAACCCGATAATCGCCAAAACCGAGCGGTTTGAATATCGGTGAAATAAACTGACCGATAAGGGCAAGCAAACTGTCAGATGAGTCCGTCACAACATTGAGCCTTGTGTCAAATTTAGTAAGGAACCATATAATTATGGACGCAATAAAAATAACAGTAAATGCGCGGGATAAAAAGTCTTTTGCCTTTTCCCAAAGGAGAAGACCGACATTTTTTGCCCCCGGTAAACGGTAGTTCGGCAGTTCCATAACAAACGGAACGGGATGACCTTTGAATGCCGTATTCTTCAATATCAAAGCAAGAATAATACCAAGCACAATGCCGATAACATAAAGCCCTATCATAACAAGCGCGCCGTGTTTCGGGAAAAATGCTGCGGTGAATACAGCGTAAATCGGGATTTTTGCCGAACAACTCATATAAGGAGTCAAGAGTATCGTCATCTTTCGGTCACGGTCGGAAGACACCGTTCTTGTTGCCATAATCGCGGGAACGGAACAACCAAAACCGATGAGCATAGGAACAAAACTTTTTCCCGAAAGACCGATTTTTCGAAGAAGTCTGTCCATAACAAAAGCAACTCTCGCCATATATCCCGTGTCTTCCAAAATCGAGAGAAAGAAAAACAGGGTGACAATAATAGGCAGGAAAGTAAGCACCGAGCCGACTCCGACGAAAATGCCGTCTATTATCAAAGAATGAACAACTTCGTTTATGCCGTAAGCGGTCAGCGCGTTGTCAACAAGCATAGTCAAGTTGTCTATTCCCAGCGTCAACAGGTCGGAAAGCGCCGAGCCGATAACATTAAATGTCAGCCAGAATATCAGGAACATTATGCCGAGGAAAACAGGTATCGCCGTGTATTTTCCTGTAAGGATATTGTCTATTTTTACCGAGCGAATATGCTCTTTGCTTTCGTGACATTTCACAACCGCTTTTGATACGATTTTCTCTATGAAAACATATCGCATTTCAGCCAAAGCGGCGTTTCTGTCGAGTTTACACTCGTCTTCCATCTCAACAATACAATGTTCCAAAAGTTCTTTTTCGTTCTCGTCGAGTTCGAGTGCTTCTTCGATTTTTGTATCGCCCTCGATAAGTTTTGTCGCGCAAAATCTTTTGGATATGCCCGCACGCTCGGCGTGGTCTTCAATAAGATGCACAACCGCGTGGATACAGCGGTGAACAGGAGAGTCGGGAGAACAAAAATCCCATACGGCAGGTTTTGTCTTGTTTTTTGCGACCTTTATCGCCTGGTCGATAAGTTCGGAAACGCCCTCGCCTTTCGAGGCGCTTATCGGTACAACGGGAATGCCGAGTTCCCTGCTCATTTTATCAACATCAATCGTACCGCCGTTTGAACGGACTTCGTCCATCATATTAAGTGCCAAAACCATCGGAACTCGAAGTTCCAAAAGTTGCAAAGTAAGATAAAGGTTTCTTTCGATATTCGTAGCATCAACAATATTGATAATACCGTCGGGCTTTTCGTTTATGATAAAATCCCTTGTGACAATTTCTTCCTGCGTATACGGACGAAGTGAATATATCCCCGGCAGGTCAACAACAGAGGCGTTTTTTACATTTTTTATTACACCGATTTTTTGGTCAACGGTAACACCGGGGAAATTTCCGACATGCTGGTTCGAGCCTGTAAGGGCGTTAAAAAGCGTAGTTTTTCCACAGTTTTGGTTTCCTGCAAGCGCAAAAATCATAGAACATCACCGCCATCTGCTGTTACTTCGATTTTTTTAGCATCGTGGATACGAAGTGTCAGTTCATATCCGCGAATTCGTATTTCAATAGGGTCGCCCATCGGAGCGATTTTTTCCAAAGTTACTTTTGTGTTCGGGATAAGTCCCATATCAAGCAAACGGCAACGAAGTACACCCTCGCCGTTTACCGCGGTGATTATTCCGCTTTGCCCTACCTTCATTTCGTTTAGTGTCATATTTGCCTCCGTTGTGAGTTAGCCTTTGCTAACTCATTATATCACCGTGCTTAACCGTTGTCAAGATAATAACCGCTTGTTGTGTGTTGTTTTCTCCGCTGTTTTTCATTTTTCGACAGTTGAAAATCTCTTGAAAATGTCGGTTGTGTATGATATGATTACCATATATTCCGAATGTTTTGTGTTATTGTGTAAAAATCGTTGTGTTTTTAGGAGAATAACGATATGAAAAGAATAATTTGCTTTATCATTCTTTCTGTTTCGCTTTTGTCACTTTTGTGTTCGTGTAAAAAAAGTGACAATGCGAAAAAAATTCCATATACACCGACAAATTCTTTTATCGACTCGTGCGAAAGAGAAGTGGAAATTCCTGCAAAAACAGAAAAAATTGCACCAACCGGCACAAGTTCACAAATGATTTTGTTCCCTCTTTGCTCTGACCTTTTCTGCGGTCTTGCGGATACTCCGAGCGAAAGCGAAAAAAAGTTTTTGCCCGAGGACTTTTGCTCTTTGCCCGTGTTCGGTCAGTTTTACGGAAGTAAAGCGACTTTGAATATGGAAGCACTCTTGAGTGAAAAACCCGACCTGATTATTGACACAGGCGACCAAAAAAGCACCCATAAAGAAGATATGGATATGATTGAAAATCAGACTCGAATTCCTACCGTTTTTGTAAAGGCAACGCTTTATGATTATCCGACAGCATACAGGACTTTGGGCAGGATTTTAGGAAGAACCGAAAAGGCTGAAAAAATCGC
>JAZLJE010000280.1:0-1821 GCA_045617705.1 Ruminococcus sp. | reverse complement strand
GTATTTTTGATTTTGTTTTTACAAGAAGGGCAAACAGGACAATCTTTTTCAACTGTCGGTTGCATAATTTCTTCTTCGGTTTCGTTTTCGGAAGATACTTCGTTTTCAGTTTCAGTGCTTTCATCTACTGACGAACTGATTTCAACCGAAGGTATCTCTTGTTTTGTAACACTTTCAATAACGGGAGGTTGAATTTCGGGCACAACTTCTTCCTGTTCTGGGATATTTTCGTCTACAGGGATAACTTCTTCCTCTTGTGGAATATCCTGTTTTTCAGGTGCTTTTTCAACCGGCTCCGTTTCAATAATTTCTTCAGCCTTTTCTTCTTCTTTGTTTTCTTCGGTTGCTTTAATTTTTATTTCATCCGATACAGGTTTTTTGTCGGTCGCTCTTTTCTTTTTCTTTTCTTTCGGGATTACAAATTCAACATTGTTTGAAGCGTGATTTTGTGATATAACAGGGAAGTTTTCGTCCGATACACTTTTGAGTTCTTCGTAGTCAACCGAGAAGCCGAAACGAACATCGTTGATATATTTGTTGTAAGAGAAAGCAAGTTTTGAAAGCCCTATTTGTCTTACAAAATGTGCAGTAGAAATAAGTGCAAAACAGAAAAGAATATACTTTATCTCGGATAAGTCAAAACCCAAGAGTGCAAGCAACGGAGCAGAGAAGAACAACGAAGCGATAAATTCAGCGACACATACAAGGGCGATAATTCCGCAAAATACGGTGTTTACGGTTTCAAGAACAGCATAAATTTTTGCACCGTCACATTTGAGTTCAATACATTCTATACTTTGCTTTGCGGTTTTGTAGAACTTCATTCTGTAAAAACCGAGAGCGATAAAAAACGCCGACAGTATTGCAAGAACAATGCCGATTGCAATTCCGGAAATACTGCTGACTATGGTAATAATAAAACTGTATGAGAAAAACAGCACAATAACACCGATAATGGAGAGAATATAAAAAGCAAATTGAATAACGGAAATGACAAAAGCAAAGTCAAGTCCGAGTTTCGGTGTTGCATTTGCCTTTGAACTTCTGCTTTTTGCAAAAATATAAATGAAAGCAAATGCAAAAAAGCCATAGAACAAAACAAAAGGCAGGGCACTTGATACAATCGGAATAATATTTGCACTGATGAAACTTGGGGACAGTTGTATTCCGCTTATACCGAATGATAAAAACAACTTACTAAAAAACGGTACAACACTCAAAAGGGATACAATAGCCACATTTACAAAATCAATGATTTTTGTGTACATAGAAGCAAAAGCAAATGCCAGCAAAGCATATACGGCTGCTTCCAAAGCGGCAGATATTCCTATAATAAGAGTGTTCTTGCGTTTAAAATAGTTTTTGATAATTGAAATGTTTTTTGAAAAAGGATTAAAAGTATTTTTCATATTTGCCTCGGTTAAATATTATTTTCTTCATTTATATCATTGTCGATATCTGTGTCAATAGGTTCAACGGGTGATTCTTCAAGCGGGATTTCTGTAATTTCTTCTTCGTCGGATATGAGTTCTTCCTTTTCTGCAGCGGGAAGAAAACTTTCGGAAAAACTACTATATCCGTCAGCGTAGTCTTTGATGTATTCATAAAGAGCGTCATCAACATCGTCTTTGTAGTCAAAGGCAATTTTTGCTTGTAGGATTAACTTGATAAAGGTAATTATAGTGACAACGATTCCGACACCCAAAAGCGGAATAACAGGGCTGATGTCAAAGTTGTACAGTGCCTTATACATTGAGCCTGTTATCGTAATCATAACGATTAAGAATGTCATAAACAGTACAAAAATTCCCAAACCGACAG
>JAZLJE010000279.1:0-1478 GCA_045617705.1 Ruminococcus sp. | reverse complement strand
CTGCTCGATAAACATATGGATGTCTTCGCATTCAAGGTCAATTTGCAAACTGCCGTTTTCAATGCCTTCAAGAATATCAAAAAGACCTTTGATAAGTAAATCTTTCTCGTCATCGCTTATGATATTTTGTTTTGCAAGCATTTGTGCGTGTGCTATACTGCCCAAAATATCCTGCTTATACATTCTCATATCAAAACTGATAGATGAGTTGAAGTCGTCTGCAAGTTTTGAAGTATCGGCAGATGTGCGTCCTGCCCACATTTTCGCCATAATTATCCCTCACTCTTTAGGATTATTTGTTGTTTTTCTTGTTAACTTGAGCCTGAACCTTTATCGGCAAACCGAAAAGATTGATAAAGCCCTGTGAGTCTTTCTGGTCGTAGTCACTTTCGCCGAAAGTAGCGAGTTCGTCGCTGTAGAGTGAATAGTCACTCCATACGCCTGCTTTGATGATGTTGCCCTTGTAGAGTTTGAGTTTAACTTTACCGGTAACGGTTTCCTGTGTTTTGTCAACAAAGGCGGAGAGAGCCTCACGAAGCGGAGTAAACCATTGACCGTTGTATACAACTTCTGCAAAGGTGATGGAAAGTTTCTGCTTTTCGTGTAAAGTCATTTTATCAAGGCAAACGCTCTCTAAATATTCGTGTGCTTTGTAGAGGATAGTACCGCCGGGAGTTTCGTAAACGCCCCTGCACTTCATACCGACAAGACGATTTTCAACTATGTCGATAAGACCGATACCGTTTTTACCGCCGTATTCGTTAAGTTTCAGGATGATTTCTTTTGCGGTCATCTTCTCACCGTCGAGTTTTGTCGGAACACCCTGTTCGAATTCAAGAGTAATATACTGCGGTGTGTCGGGTGCAGAAATAGGAGATACTCCCATTTCGAGGAAGCCTTCTTTTTCATACATAGGCTCGTTGCCTGTATCTTCGAGGTCGAGTCCCTCGTGTGAAAGATGCCAAAGGTTCTTGTCTTTTGAGTAGTTTGTTTCACGGTTGATTTTCAGCGGAATGTTGTGAGCCTCGGCATATTCAATTTCTTCTTCACGGGATTTGATATCCCACTCACGCCACGGAGCGATAATGGGCATATCGGGGGCAAAGTGCTTGATAGCAAGTTCAAAACGAACTTGGTCGTTACCTTTACCTGTACATCCGTGGCAGATAGCGTCGGCATTTTCTTTTATAGCAATCTCAACAAGTCCTTTTGCGATGCACGGACGGGCGTGAGATGTACCGAGCAAATATTCTTCGTATACTGCGCCTGCTTTGACAGTCGGAATGATAAAATCGTTTACATATTCTTCGGTCTGGTCGAGGATATAGAGTTTTGATGCGCCTGTTTTGAGTGCTTTTTCTTCGAGTCCTTCGAGTTCGTCAGCCTGACCGACATTACCCGATACTGCAATTACTTCACAGTTGTTGTAATTTTCCTTAAGCCAAGGGATAATGATAGATGTGTCAAGTCCGCCGCTG
>JAZLJE010000278.1:0-20143 GCA_045617705.1 Ruminococcus sp. | reverse complement strand
TCCATCATACCGTGGTAGTCGGTGTACGCCTGATAGAGTTCCATCAATGTAAATTCGGGGTTATGGCGGGTGTCAAGTCCTTCGTTTCTGAAAACTCTGCCGATTTCATATACTCTTTCAAGTCCGCCGACAATAAGGCGTGTTAAGTAAAGTTCAAGCGAAATACGCAGGTGAAAATCCTCGTCAAGGGCGTTGAAATGAGTATCAAACGGGCGAGCATTAGCACCGCCGGCATTTGCAACGAGCATCGGGGTTTCGACTTCCATAAAGCCCTGGTCATCCAAAAATCTGCGGATAGCAGAGATAATTTTTGAACGCTTGACAAAAGTATCTTTGACCTCGCTGTTCATAATAAGGTCAACATATCTTTGACGATAGCGGGTATCGGTATCGGTAAGTCCGTGATACTTTTCGGGAAGAATTTGCAAACTTTTTGAAAGCAGAACGACCTTGCTTGCGTGGATTGAAATTTCACCTGTTTTCGTCTTAAAAACTTCGCCCTCAATACCCAAAATATCGCCTACATCATACTTTTTGAAATCGGCATAAGAATCTTCGCCGATACAATCTCTTGCAACATAAGCCTGAATATTGCCCTTTAAGTCCTGAATGTTACAGAAAGATGCCTTGCCCATAACGCGCTTGAACATCATTCTGCCGGCAACAGAAACACTCTTGCCCTCCAACTCGTCAAAATTTTCTTTAACATCGGTTGAATGGTGAGTAGCATCATACTTTGTGATAACAAAGGGGTCTTTGCCCTGCTCCTGTAAATTTGTAAGTTTTTCTCGTCTTAATTTCAGTATTTCGTTTAAATTTTGAACTTGGTTTTCCATAATTACTCTCCGAATTGATTTTCGCTTATTTTGAAATGCTTATTACCTTTAATGTCATTTCGCCTGACGGGGTTTCAAATTCAACCATATCGCCTTTTTTGTGTCCGAGCAAAGCCTTGCCGATAGGTGATTCATCGGAAATTTTGCCCTCTTTGGGGTTAGACTCGTTAGAACCTACGATTTTGTACTCGAATTTTTTCTTCAATGTTTTGTTTTCAATCTTAACTTTTGAGCCGACATGAATATGCTCGTTGGAAATTTCGGTTTCGTCAACAACAACGGCGTTTTTCAAGGTAGCCTCGATTGTAACTATTCTTGCTTCCAAAATAGCCTGTTCGTTTTTGGCATCGTCATATTCGCTGTTTTCCGAAAGGTCGCCGTATGAACGGGCAACTTTGATTTTTTCTGCAATTTCTTTACGCTTTTCGCCACGAAGGAAATCGAGTTCTTCCTCTAATTTTTTATATCCGTCTGCTGTAAGTGTTACGGTTTTAGCCATTTGTAAACATCCTTTCTGTTTTATGTAAATAAAAAAAATACAATACTTACACATAGTAATTATTATATGCAAGTTATGTCTTTATGTCAAGAATTATCAGAGATTTTATGACATATCTTTTGTAAGATTTTCATAAAAGAAAACGCCCGATTTTGTCAACATCTACAAAGATATAGCCTTTTTCAAATGCAATGCAATTTTTTGCCTTTTTAACTCGTTAATATAGTGAAAGGGATTTCCTCAAGTGACATTTAAAATTTTGGAGGCAATACAAATGAAAAAATTTTTTCTATCATACTGATAGCAACAGTAATTTTATCGCTGTTTACGGTGACGGAGAAGTTTCAGTTATTGACGCAACCCTTATCCAAAAACTTTTGGCAGATATTAAGTGATTTTGGCATTGTGCAAAACGGATTGTTTAGGACTCCTGCTTTATGAGAATAGACTTTCCGTTTTGCTTTGCAAAATATATCCACTATCCCATTTTATTCCCTATAGCAAAAGGCTGTGATGAAAAAAGTCACAGCCTTTTGTTTACTGTTTTTTTAGGACATTACAAAGTGAAGAGGGAGTATGAATATCGTTATTCCCCGAACAAAGTCGAGGCACAAACGAACCGAGTTTGTATATCTTCAATGATGAGTACAACGCAGATGCAAAGTACATATCATCGAGGTAGTCGGGCTTTACGGAAAGATACTTTTTCGGCAAATCGAAGTAGTAGTTATAAAGTGTCAAGGCATCTGTATCCACCACGGGTTTTTGCGAAGTGAGTACAAGTGCATTTTCAGTTAACGGCAGTTTCATTTTTATCAATTCAGGGGCAACAACAAGGTCGCAAAATTTCAGTTTACCGAGGTTTTTTGTGACCGTTATCACCGCACCTTTTTCATCAAGTAACCTCTCAGTAACAGGAATATAGGCGTCGTGTTTTTTCGTAAAAACATAGACTTTGTCTGTGAAATCCACAAGTCGAAACCCTAATTCATCATACAAGGCGTTGTCATCAATCAGCCCCACCGTAAGGTTTTCGCTATGGGATATGTTCTTCAAAAGGTATAGGGCAAGATTTGTGCAAAGTCTGCTGTTAAGTTCAAACGACTCAAAGCGTTTGTACCCCTTGTCTTTCGGCAAAATCATATTGTCCGAGCAGAGAAGTTTTGTTCTCTGTTCTTTTGTGAATTTATCAATCGTGTTCCAATTTATCTTTTTTCTGTTTTGTGTGTATGTTATGCTTTTGAGAGCAACCGAGTCAAAATACAGGTGTTGCACTTTTATCGTGTTTCCGCGAAGTACGGACAAAAATTTCGAGAAAAACGACCGTTTTTCGGGTGTAATAATATTTAGTGCTGTCAACATAAGAAAACCTCCTGCATAAATGTATGCAAGAGGTTTTTTACAAATGAATGTTTTTTGATTTGATTTTCGTATTCAAGAAACAAAATATAATCCAAAAATCGCTTTGAGATTTCCCCTTAATTTTCCATTTTCAATTTTCCGTTTTCAATTCGAAACGCGTAGCGTTTCGCGACTCGGCTCCTAAAATTCACTCTGGGGGTCGTACTTACTGCCATTATATCTTGTTTCAAAATGCAGGTGAGCGCCGGTAGAATGGCCTGTTGAGCCCATATATCCGATAACCTGTCCTGCTGATACAGACTGACCGACAGAAACGCTGACAGATGCCAAGTGAGCATAAATCTGCTCTTTTCCGCCGCCGGAAGAAATCCATACATAGTTGCCGTATCCGCCACCGCAACCGCAGGAATAATATTTACCCCAGTTGTGTGTGCAGGATGCACAGGTAGCAACAACAGTACCGCCCGTAGCCGCTACGACAGTAGTACCGTATGCACCGGCTATATCAAGAGCACCATGAGCAGATGCTCTGCCTTCGCTGTCATAGAAAGTTGAAGAAATATAGTACGCACCGGGAGTAGGCCATACCCAACTTCCGTCTGCGGGGATATCAATATCAGGTGCAGGGCCACCGCCTGTCGGGTTGTTTTGAGCCTGTGCTCTTGCAGCCTGCTCTTCGTAGTATGCTCTTATTTCAGAACTCAAATTTCCGAGTTGTTCTTCTGTCATAACAAGGTCTTGGAGTGCTTCGTCGCTCTCTTCCTGCAAACTTGCAAGAACCTCTTTATGTTCATCAAGCAAAGAGTTCAGTTCGTCTTGCTTTTCTTTGAGAGTTGTCTGCTCTTCTTCCAAAGCGTTTTTGTCCACTTGGAGTTCTTCTTTTTCCTTTGAACGCTGTTCAAGTTGTTTTTGTGTTTCTTTTATTAACTTTTCATCATGAGTGGAAACGCTCTTAACAAGTTGGAGTTTGTCAAGAAAATCGGAGAAGTCCTTTGCTCCCATAATGATTTCAAGTGAAGAAACATCGCCGGCAATATAGATAGTTTTTATCCTCTTGCGAAGAATATTCATATTTGCTTCAATCTCTATGTTTGCCTGTATAATCTGATTTTGCTTTTCTGTTATCTTGTCATCAAGCAAAGAAATTTTCTTGTGACAAAGGGTAATTTCCTCGTTTACTGTCTGGACTTTACCAACCAAAGCATCAACCTTTTCCTGTTGCTTCTCAACAGCAGATTCTTTTTGATTGAGAATAGCCTCATATTCGGCACTTTTTTGCTCAAGAGCCTCTTGCTGTGCTTCAAGGTCATCAATATCGGTAGCAGAAGCCGATATCATCATAATCGGTGCTACTACCATACACAAGCATATTATCAAGGATAAAATTCGTTTCAAAATAAACACTCCTTTTCTGAAAACAAATTTTCGCAATGAAATAATCGAAATAACAAGTGTTCTACCAACCTAAAATTTCATTACCCTCATGCTTTAAATATCTTCTGATAGATACAAGGCTTCCCAACGCACCAACAAGTACGCCCGCAACAAGGAATGCCCCGATAATAGGCCACATTACATCATAAAAAGGTATATATTCAAACGGCAAAATATGCTCAACTGCATTGATAACGGCGTTTGACAAAAGTGCCAACAGACCGATAGCAATACCAGAAGAAATCAAGCCGATAACAACACCTTCAATAACGAAAGGAATACGGACAAATGAGTTTGTCGCACCGACAGATTTCATAATACTGATTTCAAAGCGGTGTGCATACATTGTCATTCTTATCGTATTTGCAATAATAAACAGAGAAATGATACCGAGTGCAAGGATAATCCAGAAACTCATCATGGTAACAAGAGTATTCAGACTCGTAAGCCTTTCGGCAACATCACTTCTTGACGATACGGAAGAAACTCCGTCAATCTTCATCATTGCTTTTACTGTTTCGTCATACTTTGACAAATCGTCCATAACAATATGGTAAGCGTGCGGAAGTGGGTTATCGTCGCCTGTCATATTTTCGAAAACTTCGTCACCCAAAACATCTTTGTAAGCGATAATCGCTTCATCTTTCGGGTAAAAAGTAGCCGTGGTTATATTATCTAATTTTTCCAAATTCTTGCCGATATATACAGCCTCTAATTCGCTTATATCGTCGTCAAGGTAAACTGTGGTAACATTTTTGTCCCCAACGGAGTCAACGATATTCGAAACATTTATAGAAAGCATAAGCGCCGAGCCTGTCAGCACAAGGCAGGAAACAAGAACACCGATGGAAGCGAGAGTCATCATACGGTTGTTCCACATATTTTTAAAGCCCTCTTTTATGAGGTAGCCGAAACTTGAAAAACTCATACCTTGCCCCTCCTTAAATTGCGACCATTTCGGGGGCAACGCCTGTGTCGGAGATAACCCTGCCGTCATCTATTTTTATACAGCGTTTTGAGAAATTCTCAACAAGATTATGCTCGTGAGTAACTACCAAAACAGTTGTACCTCTTTTGTTTATTTCGGACAAAAGTTGCATAATCTCGAAAGACATTTCGGGGTCAACGTTACCTGTCGGTTCGTCCGCAATAATAAGCGATGGGTTGTTTACAAGCGCTCTTGCAAGAGCAACACGCTGTTGCTCACCGCCGGATAGTTCACTGGGGTGGTCGTTTGCCTTGTCTTTGAGTCCGACAAGTTCGAGGATATACGGAACTCTTTTCTTTATTGTCGCGTTTTTCTTTCCTATGCAACGCATAGCAAAAGCAACATTTTCATATACAGTCATTTTGCTGATAAGGCGGAAATCCTGAAAAACTATGCCCATAGTACGGCGTAAATACGGAACTTTTCTCCTTTTGAGTTTTTCAAGGTGCATATCATTGACTATAATAGAGCCTTTTGTCGGGCTTTCTTCGTGCATTATAAGTTTCAAAAATGTACTTTTACCTGCACCGGAAGCGCCGACAATAAAGACAAATTCGCCTTTTGCGATACTCAAAGTAACATTATCAAGTGCTTTGGTACCGTTTGAGGAATATACTTTTGTCACATTGTGAAATTCTATCATACTAACATTCCCTATCTTTATTGTTTCTGTTTATCTGTTTCTGTTTTAAACTTATCAGTATTTTGTCGGATTGGAGGTGAGATACTTCTTAACCATAAGTGCTACTTTGAAAACAATCGCATCTTCAAATTCTCTAAGGTCAAGACCTGTCAACTTTTTGATTTTCTCAAGACGGTAAACAAGTGTGTTTCTATGAACAAAAAGTTTTCTTGATGTTTCGGAAACATTGAGGTTGTTCTCAAAGAACTTCTGAATGGTAAAGAGTGTTTCCTGGTCTAAACTGTCGATAGAGCCACGCTTGAAAACTTCTTTTAAGAACATATCGCAGAGGGTTGTCGGAAGTTGATATACAAGTCTTGCAATACCCAAGTTGTCGTAACTTCTTATAGTACGCTCGGTGTCGAAAACTTTTCCTACTTCCAAAGCAACCTGTGCTTCCTTGAATGAATGTGCAAGGTCTTTAATGCCGACAACGGTAGTACCGATACCGACAAGGCAGTGTGTGTAGAATTCTGTCGAAAGTGTATCAACAATCGAGCCTGCAAGTTTTTCGAGGTCTTTCGAGTCGATACCCTGCTTGATTTCCTTAACAAGTGCAATATCGGTTTCATTTATATTGATAACAAAATCCTTTGTTTTGTCGGGGAAAAGATTTTGTACTACATCAAAAGCGGAAACATCGGTTTTTGAAGTAATTTTAATGAGCATTACAACACGGCTTACTTCGCTGTTAAAACGGAGTTCTCTTGCTTTGAGGTAAATATCGCCGGGAAGAATATTGTCAAGAATAACATTCTTTATAAAATTGCTTCTGTCGTATTTCTCATCATAATACTGCTTTATGCTCGCAAGAGAAACCGACAAAAGTTGAACATATTTCTGTGCTATGTCATCGTTGCCCGATACGAAAACCGCATACTCGGCACGGGAAGATGAACCGAAAGATTTGAAAGTATGTCCGTTGATAACAAAAGGAACTGTAGCCGAAAGAGTTTCGGAGTTGATACTCTCGTTTACCTCACCTATTCTTCCGAGTTCCGAACAAGCAATAACAACGGAAGTTTCATCAACAACGCCTATCGTTCTGTCAATGGCATCTTTCATCTGATGAATTACGCTCTGAAAAAGTCTGTTTGACATAGTTACCCTCCAAAAAATAAAATAGTCAAAATACCGAACGATTTGGTGTTTTCAATAGAAAATACACCTATTGCATATACATTTTACACAAAAACCATATAAAAATCAACCTTTTTTTCAAAAACGGTCGGTAAAATAGCCATTTATGAACAAAATAATAATAAATTATTCATATTTATTGCACAAAGGTAAAATTCACAAAACTATTCGCAATTTGCACAAAAGGGCAAAAAAATCCCTTTGCAATCGCATTTTCAACAACTGCAAAGGGCAAATTGACCAAAAGTAAATTTGAATTTTTGTAAATATTTCCGACAAAAAATCCGTAAAATTACAAAATTGCAAATTTTTTGTGAACAAAATTTTTCAGGTCAAAAAAGAGTAATTAAGACAAATAAAGTGATAAAATACCCACAAATTCAATAAAGCAAAACAAGTTCCTGCGTACAAAAAAAACGGCTCTCCAAAAGGAGAGCCGAAGTTTATAAATCAGTTTGTGATTGTCATTTCTGTCTCTTTGTCAAAGAGATGAATTTTATCAAGTTCGAGAGCAATCTGAATTTTGTCGCCGGGTTTAGCCTTTGAAGTCGGCTCAACACGGGCAGTCAACGGAATACCGCCGATATTGACATACAGATAAATTTCAGCGCCCATAAGTTCGGTAACATCAACATTTGCTGTGAGCAAACCGTTGCCGTCTGTAATCTTCTCAAGGAATTCGGGTTCATCATGAACATGTTCGGGACGAATACCGAAACGAACTTCTTTGCCTGCGTATGGTTCGAGGCAATCGTTCTTGTTCTTTGATTCGGGGAGGTAAACAGTATATTCATCAAATTTGATAGCAAACTTGCCGTTTTCTTTAACAAGAATAGCGTCAACAAAGTTCATCTGCGGTGAACCGATAAAGCCTGCAACGAACTCGTTGCACGGGAGGTCATAAAGATGCTGAGGAGTATCAACCTGCTGGATGAAACCATCTTTCATAACAACGATACGAGTACCCATTGTCATAGCCTCTGTCTGGTCATGAGTAACATAGATAAATGTTGTACCGAGACGCTGATAGAGTTTGGAAATTTCGGTTCTCATGTTAGCACGCAATTTAGCATCCAAGTTGGAAAGAGGTTCGTCAAGCAAGAATACCTTCGGGTCACGAACGATAGCACGACCTAAAGCAACACGCTGACGCTGACCGCCGGAGAGAGCCTTCGGCTTTCTGTCGAGATATTCCTCGATACCGAGGATACGAGCAGCCTCGCCTACTCTGCGTTTGATTTCTTCTTTCGGCATTTTGCGAAGTTTAAGACCGAAAGCCATATTATCATAAACAGTCATGTGGGGATAGAGAGCGTAGTTCTGGAAAACCATCGCGATATCTCTGTCTTTAGGTGCAACATCGTTTGCAAGCATATCGCCGATATAGAGTTCACCTTTAGAGATGTCTTCAAGACCGGCAATCATACGCAAAGTTGTAGATTTACCGCAACCGGAAGGACCTACAAGAATGATAAATTCTTTGTCATCGATTTCGAGGTTGAAGTCCGTAACCGCAGTAACTCCACCGTCATAAATTTTATAAATGTGTCTTAATGATACATTAGCCATGTGTAAACCTCCATAAATACCCGCTTTCGCAGTAATATAATACGAATATAATATACCACAAAGATTAGCGTTTCGCCACATACTTTTTCACTAAATATTTGGCCCATTTTTTATATAATATACCCATATTCCAAAAAATTTGCTTCATTTATGTTAATTTTGCCCAAATATTATTCAAATATTTGTCCTATTTCATCTTTATTTAATTTCTTTATTTCTCCTGACCCCAGACTTTCGTCAAGTGAAAGCCCGCCTATCTTTACTCTTTTGAGTCCAACTACCGTGTATGAGCAGGCGGAAAACATCTTTTTTATCTGATGAAATTTTCCTTCACATATTCTCACCCTTGCTGTATTTTTTCCGATTTTCTCAAAAAATGCGGGCTTGAATTTTGTTCCGTCCGAAAGTTTAATTCCTTGTGAGAATTTTAATTTCAGTTCATCATCGAGTTCTTTATCGGTTGTAACGATATATTCTTTATACACATGCTTTGTCGGAGAAAGCATTTTGTGAGCAAAATCGCCGTCATTTGTAATAAGCAGAAATCCCGTTGTATCTTTATCAAGCCTGCCCGCAGGGAAAAGTCCGTTTCTTCTGTATTCTTCGGGCAATAGGTCAAGAACGGTTTTTTGGTGCTTGTCCTCGCTTGCGGAAAGCACCCCTTTAGGCTTGTTCATCATATAGTAGACATACGGTTCGTATGAAATATTTTCGCCGTTTAGCGTTACTTTGTCACATTCTGTATTCACTTTGAAATCGGGCGTTTTGCAAACGATACCGTTTACTCGCACACTCCCGTCTTTTACAAGTTTGTGTACTTCTTTTCTTGAATATCCCATCTGTGAAGATATGAACTTGTCCAGTCGAATGGTATTCATAACTACTCCTTCATAAATGTATTCATCTTTCCGTTTTGAAGATAACTTGTCAGATGTCCTGCTATTACTCTGCCTTTATATACAAGAATATCGGCATAGGCTTTTTCGCCTTCTATATCACAATCAGACAGAGAATATATGTACTGTGTTGCCGTTTTTTCCTTGAAATTTTCAAGGTCAAGCCCCTGTCGTTTTTGCAAAGCGTTATATTCTTCATATAAAGGTGAAAATTCATCCGGAATTATAATTTCCTTTTCACTTAACAACTCGTCAACGATAAGCCCGAATGATGACAAAAATTCTGCCCTTTCTTCTTCACTTTCTGCAAAAAGTGAATACTCCCTGTCACCTATTAAAGTCTTGTCCTGCGGTTTTTTATCAAAAGATACCAAAGTAAAACAGACTAAAAAAACTGTCACCATACATAGCGGTATCAATAAAATTGTCTTGATTTTTCCTTTTACGGGGGCTTTCAGCGTGAGTACAAACATCAAATCACCTTATCAATATATATGAAAGGTGAGAAAATTTATGAAATCAAAGTATAAATTTCAATATATCTTTCGGTGTATCGGCAAAATTCTTTACACCCTGCGCCGACATATCCGATTTTTTCCCGTAGCCGTAGGTAACGCCGATAAAATCAATAAAGCAAGCCTTTGCACCGATAGCATCAAAAGCGGTATCACCTACTAAAACGACTCTCATATTCTCTTTTGCATTCAGCAAAGACAAAGTATATGGAATAGCATCCTTCTTTTCTTTTCTCGTGCCGTCGGTTTTTGAACCGCAGATACAGTCAAAAAGGTCTGATATTTCAAGATAGTCTGCAACTCTTTTAGCAAGAGCCTCGTTTTTTGACGAACAGACAGCAACTTTTATCCCCTTTGATTTTATCTTTTCGACAGTTTCCCTGATACCGTCAAAAAGAAAGTTATTCTCTATTCCTATCTTATTATAATAGGCGTTGTATATCGGCAGTGCTTCTTTTGCTTTTTCATCACTCAAACGGCAAAGTCCCTCGCCGAATGTATATAACAGCGGAGGGCCGATATATCTGCTGTAGTCAGACATATCGGGTATAGGCTTTTTCATATCCGTCAAAGTCAGTTCTATACATTTTCTGATACCGTCTGCACTTTGGGTTATTGTACCGTCAAGGTCAAAAAGCACAATATCGTATTTGTTCAAAAATTTCTACCTTCTCGAATTTACTCTTTATTTTGGCTTTTCCTTATGCTATAATACTATAAAATATGATTTATCGCAACAAGGAGTTTTATATATGAAATTAGGTATCGTAGGTCTGCCGAATGTCGGCAAAAGTACTTTGTTCAATGCAATTACCAACGCAAAGGCACAGTCTGCCAACTATCCTTTCTGCACCATAGGGCCGAATGTCGGCATTGTTTCTGTTCCCGACAAAAGACTTGACAAGTTAGCAGAAATTTATTCCCCCGAAAAATATACTCCCGCTACTATTGAATTTGTTGATATTGCAGGCCTTGTTAAAGGCGCATCAAAAGGTGAGGGACTCGGCAACAAGTTCCTTTCGAATATTCGAGAATGTGACGCCATCGTTCATGTTGTCAGATGTTTTGAAAATGACGATATCATCCATGTCGAAGGAAGTGTTGACCCCGAAAGAGATATCGACACGATTAACCTTGAACTTATTTTGTCCGATGCCGAACTCGTTACACGGCGTATCGACAAGGCTGTGAAAATGGTAAAAGGCGATAAAAAATATCAGGCGGAAGCAGATTTTTTCAAAAGAGTCCTTGATGCCTTAAATGACGGCAAAACTGCCCGCACCGTTGAATGTACCGATGACGAAAAGAAACTTCTTTCCGAAGTTGCTTTGCTCACAAACAAGCCTGTTATCTACGCCGCAAACATGAGCGAAGACGACTTTGCAAACGGAATTGAAAACAACGAAAGGCTGAAAAGAGTAAAAGAAATCGCAAGTGAAGAAAACGCCGCAGTTCTTCCTATCTGTGCAGAACTCGAAGCCGAGATAGTTGAAATGGACAAAGAGGAAAAAGAACTTTTCCTTTCCGATATGGGACTTTCCCAGTCCGGTCTTGACAGACTTATTAACGAATGTTACACCCTTTTGGGACTTATCTCTTACCTTACGGCAGGAAAGCCCGAAGTCAGAGCATGGACAATCAAAAACGGTACAAAAGCACCGCAGGCGGCAGGAAAAATTCACTCTGATTTTGAGCGTGGTTTTATCCGTGCGGAAGTGATCGCCTTTGACGACCTTATCGCCTGTGGCAGTATGTCAGCAGCAAAGGAAAAAGGACTTGTCCGCTCCGAAGGAAAAGAATATGTTATGAAAGACGGAGATGTTGTACTGTTTAGGTTTAATGTATAAAATATCAGTTTTCAAGCCCTTTTTGGCACACACTAAAAAGGGCTTGAAAATTCACTTTCCTTATTATATAATGTTACGGTAATATTTTGCTGGAGTAGCTCAGTCGGTAGAGCAGCTGATTCGTAATCAGCAGGTCGCGTGTTCAAGTCACGTCTTCAGCTCCAAAAATTCTCGTTTTAAAAAACGAGAATTTTTTTATTTTGCAAGTTTCAAAACACAAGCGTATTATCCGAAATATCAAAGGGACAATAGTATCGTAGTGACATATTTTCACCAAAACAACATTGTGAATAAATTTCACGATATAATATTATAAAGACAGTCACATTTTGTCGAAATGAGGAATATCTATGAAACTATCTAAAGACGATTCTCTCGGTGAAAAACTCAAAGAATGCCGTCAAAACTGTGCTTTATCTCAACAACAGGTCGCAGACGCTTTGAATATGGAACGCTCCGGATATACTAAATGGGAGAGCAACATCTCTCAACCGTCATTTGAAACACTTGCAAAACTTGCAAAGATTTTTTGTGTCGATATAAAAACTTTGCTCCCCGGTGAAGATATTTTATATGCGGGATTGAAAGATATCGGTACAGAAAGTGAAGAACCCCTTTATCTTTTATCAAAAGAAGAACAGGCTCTTATCGTCAAATTTCGCGTGCTTGACCGCAAGGAAAAACTCTCTGTTATCAGCAAAATCAACAAGTTAGTCAAAGATAAGCAATAATTGTTACTTTTATTTAGTAACATTTAATATAAGAAATTTCTTTACTTTTGAGAGATTTTGTGGTAAAATTGCTTTTAGCGTTTTCAAGGTTTCGGGACAAAGCCCCCAAGGGGAGTTCACCAACCCGCTACTTTGATTGTCGCAGAAATATTATGAAAGGGTGAAAACTATGCTTAAAGAAGAAAAAACCGCTATAATGAAAGAGTATGCTACTCACGAAGGCGATACAGGTTCTCCCGAAGTACAGATTGCTTTGCTTACAAAGAGAATTAACGACCTTACCGAGCATCTTAAAGTCCACAAAAAGGACCATCATTCAAGACGCGGCCTTTTCAAGATGATTGGTCAAAGACGCGCTTTGCTCAACTATCTTACCAAGGTTGACATTGAAAGATATCGTTCTATTATAGCAAGACTCGGCATCAGAAAGTAATTTTTTAGGGCAGACGATTTTTCGTTTGCCCTACATTTCGTTATTAGCAGGGTGAAAGCGATTGTCTTTTAGCGGTAAAATCAGCGGACAACCCACCGTTATCCTTTGATTTTATTGCTAAACTCAACGCTACGCCCTGTGAATATAAATATTTTTTTACAGGAGGAATTTATTATGGCAAATTCAATGATGACCTTCCCGAAATACAAGGTCTTTGAAACCGACTTTGCAGGCAGAAAACTCAAAGTCGAAACAGGCAAGATGACTCAACTTGCAAACGGTGCCTGCCTTGTTCACTATGGTGATACCGTAGTTCATGTTGCAGTTACCGCATCGGCTAAACCCAGAGACGGGATTGACTTCTTCCCTCTTTCGGTTGATTTTGAAGAAAAACTTTATTCAGTCGGCAAAATTCCCGGCAGTTACTTAAAGCGTGAGGGCAGACCGACAGACAAGGCTGTACTTGTCAGTCGTGTTATCGACAGACCTATCCGTCCCTTGTTCCCGAAAGATATGAGAAACGACGTTTCCATCGTTTGTACCGTAATGAGCGTTGACCCCGACTGTATGCCGGAAATCACCGCTATGGTAGGTACATCAATCGCGCTGTCTATTTCCGACATTCCGTGGAACGGCCCTATTTCCGGCGTTTCTGTCGGACTTGTTGACGGCGAAATCATCATCAACCCCACTCAGGAACAAAGAGCAAAATCCGATATGGCAACAACCGTTGCTTCAACCGACAGCCGTATCGCTATGATTGAAGCAGGTGCTAACTGCGTAAGCGACGACACAATGTACAACGCTATTATGGCAGGTCACGAGGCTAACCAGCACATTATCGAATTCATCAAGGGTATTCAGGCCGAAATCGGCAAAGACAAATTCACCTATGAATCAAACGAGCCCGACCACGAAATGTTTGAGGCTATCAAAGAGTTCTCCGAAGACGAAATCAGAGTTGCTCTTGATACCGACGACAAAACCATCCGTGACGAAAGAATCAAACCCATCTATGAAAAAGTTCACGAGAAATTCGACGAGATATATCCCGAAGAGGAAGCAAAAATCGACGAATGTCTTTACAAGACACAGAAATTCATCGTAAGACGCTGGCTTTTAGATGAGCAAAAGCGTGTTGACGGCAGAGGTATGAACGATATCAGACCGCTTGCATCCGAAGTTTCCATTCTTCCCAGAACACACGGCTCGGGACTTTTCACAAGAGGTCAGACACAGGTACTCACTATTGCTACCTTGGGCCCCGTATCCGACAAGCAAATCCTCGACGGCATTGACGACGAGGAGTCAAAGAGATATATGCACCACTACAACTTCCCGTCTTACTCTGTCGGCGAAACAAGACCTTCAAGAGGTCCCGGCAGACGCGAAATCGGTCACGGTGCTCTTGCAGAGCGCGCTCTTGTTCCGGTTATTCCGTCTGTTGAAGAGTTCCCCTATGCTATCCGTCTTGTATCCGAAGTAGTATCCTCAAACGGTTCTACATCACAGGGTTCGGTCTGCGGTTCTACGCTCGCTCTTATGGACGCCGGTGTTCCGATTAAGGCTCCTGTTGCGGGTATCTCCTGCGGACTTATCACCGAGGGTGAACGCTGGATGACTATGGTTGACATTCAGGGACTTGAAGACTTCTTCGGCGATATGGACTTCAAGGTTGCAGGTACTCACGACGGTATCACGGCAATTCAGATGGACCTTAAAATTTCAGGACTTCTTCCCGAAATGGTCAAAGAAGCACTTGCTAAAACTCACGTAGCCAGAAACTACATCCTCGATGAAGTTATGCTCAAAGCAATCGACAAGCCCAGAGAAGAACTTTCTCCCTATGCTCCGAAGATGTTTACTACTACTATTCCTGCCGACAAAATTGCCGAAGTTATCGGTAAATCAGGCAAGGTTATCAAAGAAATCCAGGCTCAATGCGAAGTTAAAGTTGACATTGAAGAAGACGGCGAATTAGGTCAGGTATTTGTTTCAGGTCTTGATGCAGAAAAATGTAAGAGAGCGCTTGACATTATCAACACTATCGCTGTTGACCCCGAGCCCGGCGCTATCTTCCTCGGCAAAGTCACCCGCGTTATGAACTTCGGTGCGTTTGTTGAAATCGCTCCCGGCAAAGAGGGACTCGTTCACATCTCTCAACTCGATGTTAAACGCACAGAAAATGTTACCGATGTTGTTAATGTCGGCGATGTTATCCGCGTAAAGGTACTCGAGATTGACGACCAGGGCAGACTTAACCTCTCCCGCAGAGATGTACTCATCGAGGTCGACGGACTTACTCCCGAAAACGATATTTCGGACGAAAAGCCAAGACAAAGACGCGACCACAGAGGTCCGAGAAGAAATAATCATCACAACTAAAAATTGATGTATACAAAACGGGTACAGCAAACGCTGTACCCGTTTCGGTTTATATTACTTTAGTAAATAAATTATACTATTCTGATATTGAGTGTATCTGTGCCGGAGGTGGGAACGGTTTTGTTTGAACTGATGACGATAACCGTGTCGCCTTTTTTGACTATTCCCGTTTCGAGTGCCTTGGAAATTGCCTGTTTTGTTATCGCGTCGGTTGTTCTTTCCTCTCTGCCCAAAACAGCGGTAATGCCCCAGTTAAGGCAAAGTTTCTGACAAACACTTTCGCTTGTTACAACGGCGATAATCGGGCATTTCGGGCGAAATCTTGACATTGCCCTTGCGACAGCACCCGTTTTACTCTCGGCGATAATTGCTCTTGCACCGATGCTGTCGGCAACTCTCTTTGCTGCCATACAGATATTTTCTCTAAATCCCGTAAGACTCTGCTGATATGCTTTGTCAACATGCAAATCCATAAGTTGGTCATTTTGCTCTGCTGCGGTACAGATATCGCACAAAGCCTGTACCGACTCAACAGGATACTCTCCTGCGGCACTTTCGCCCGACAGCATAACAGCGGATGTGCCGTCATAAACAGCATTGGCAACATCGGAAATTTCGGCTCTGGTCGGTCTTATATTAGTTGTCATACTTTCAAGCATTTGGGTTGCTGTGATAACCGCCTTGCCTTTGAGTACGCATTTTTTGATTATCATTTTCTGGATTTCGGGGAGTTTGATAAACGGTATCTCAACGCCCATATCACCGCGGGCAACCATAATGCCGTCTGCAACCTCGATAATTCTGTCGATATCGTCAACACCGCTTTGATTCTCTATCTTTGCGACAATCTCAACGCCCTCGTATCCGAGCGAATCAATAAAGTCGCGCAGTTTGATAATATCGTCTGCTGTGCGAACAAACGACGCCGCGATAACATTAACGCCCTGCTTCAAACCGAATTCGATATCCTGTCTGTCGACGGGACTTATATACGGCATATTTATGTCATACGACGGAATGTTTATGCTTTTTCTGTTGGAAAGTTTACCGCTGTTGTTAAATCTGCAGGTGATACATTCATCACTTGTCGCAACGACAGTTGCAGAAAGTTTTCCGTCATCAAAGAGGATATTCCTGCCGATAATATTTTCATCATTATTAAAAATCTTAACGAGTTTCGGATAAGAAAGGCTGACGCCGTTTTCGTCGCCGATATCGGGTTTTGCGTAAAGGTTAAACTCTGCTCCCTCCATAACAATCACGGAATGGTTGGGAAAAGTTCCGATGCGTATTTCGGGACCTTTTGTATCAAGTAAAAGTTCGATATGCTTTCCTGCTTTTTTAGCAGCCTTTTTTACACGGTTGATACGCTCTTTACATTCGTCGTATGTTCCGTGCGACATATTAAAACGGGCAACATTCATACCCGCGTCTATCATTTTGACGAGTATATCGATATCATCACAAGCAGGTCCCATAGTGCAGACTATTTTTGTCATTCTCATAAGCGTTCCCCTTTAAAAATTTTTTCTTACATATATTATCCTACCACAAAGCAAAGATAATTCAAGACTTTATGACTTTTTATTTTTAAAATTCACAAGGACTATTCCGATTGATACAAGTACGGCGGAAATAATAAACGCGGGATTTAGCATATCTTTTTCGCCGAGCAATACAAAAGACCACAAAGCACCGAAAATCGGAATAAGCAAATTGAATACAAGCACCTCGCCAGCCTCGTACAAAGTAAGCAGATAAGTCCAAAGCAAAAACGCAACAGCCGATACAAACGCAAGGTAAAATGTGATACTCGCTCCCCGCAAAGAAAACATAAATTTTCCGCCGAAAGCAAGCGACAAAACTATCAGTATAAACCCGCCGAAAAGCAGTTGATACGCCGTCATTTTTGCTGCCTTGCCGTTTGACACCTTTTTGCCGATAAAACCGCCGAAAGTATTACACACCATTGAAATGATGATAAGTCCGTCACCCATAAAGGAAAACGGAACATCAAAAGAGCCTGTGTTTACAACCGCTACGCCCAAAAGTCCGATAACGCAACCGATGATTTTCTGTAAATTCAAGCGTTCATCTTTGAAAAAAATCGGAGCAAAAAGTACCGCCAAAAATGCAGGCAAAGATGTAAGCAAAGATGTTCTTGTCGCCGTTGTATTTGCTACGCCGATATAGTTAAAAAGGTAGACGAGTGTCGTCTGTACAAAGCCGAAAAGCAAAGCGGGCAAAACTTCCTTTTTCTCTAAAACGGGAAACTTCTTTTCATACACAAGAGAAAACAAAAGCACCATTATTCCCGCAACAAAAAACCTAACCCCCGCAAACATAATTTTGTCCGCTGTGTTTACAATATTCATCACGGCATAACCCGATTTTATCACGGGGTATGCACTGCCCCAAAGGAAGGTGCAAAAAACGGCACAAAGCACCATATTTCGTTTATTATGTGATAACTTCTTCATAATTTTTACAACAAAACCACAGCATTTCGCTGTGGCTTTATATCATCTTTCATTCATAAATTTATAAGGTGTTTCTTCGCTGATGCTCATATACGCAGGACGGATAATCTTGTTGACATTCAAGAGTTCCTCTATCCTGTGTGCAGACCAACCCGCTATTCTTGCAACGGCAAAAATCGGGGTATACAGTTCTTTGGGCAGTCCGAGCATCTTGTATACAAAGCCGGAGTAAAAGTCGACATTCGCAGAAACGCCCTTGTATATCTTTCGTTTTGACGCAATAACTTCGGGAGCAAGTGTTTCAATCTTCTCATAAAGTGCAAACTCTTTTGTCTTGCCCTTTTCTTGTGCGAGTTTCCCGACAAAGGACTTGAAGACTCTTGCTCTGGGGTCGGATATGGAATATACTGCGTGTCCCATACCGTAGATAAGTCCCATCTTGTCGTATGCTTCTTTGTTAAGCAATTTCAAAAGATAGTCTTTTATCGCTTCGTCGTCATTCCAGTCGGTTACATTCTTCTTTAAATCCGACATCATGCCCATAACTTTTTTGTTGGCACCGCCGTGTTTCGGACCTTTTAGTGAACATAACGCCGCCGCAATAGCGGAATATGTATCGGTACCGGTTGAAGTTACAACGCAGGTGGTGAAGGTGGAGTTGTTACCGCCGCCGTGCTCTGCGTGAAGTATCAGCGCTAAATCAAGAACCTTTGCTTCAAGTTCTGTGAACTGTCCGTCTGTACGCAAAGTTTTCAAAAGTATCTCGGCTGTTGATTCGCCGCTTTGCGGATTGCGGATATAAAGGCTTTCGCCTTTGATATAGTGATTATACGCCTGATAAGAATACACCGACAAAAGCGGGAACAATGATATAAGTTTCAAGCATTGACGCAGTACATTGTCAATAGACAAATCCATTACATTATTATCATAAGACGCCAAAGTCAAAACAGATTTTGCAAGCGAGTTCATCATATCTTTTGACGGGGCTTTGAGGATAACATCCCTAACAAAATGCCTCGGCAGGATACGGCTTTCGGACAAAAGTTCAACAAAATCGTCATACTGCTTTTTATCGGGCAAATCGGAAAACAACAAAAGATAGGCTACTTCCTCAAAACCGAAACGGTTATCGGTAATACAGCCTTTGATTATATCTTCAACATTGATACCGCGGTAAAAAAGTTTTCCGTCTGTCGGGACAACTTTACCGTCGACGATTTTATTTTGTCTGATTTCGCTGACATCGGTAAGTCCTGTGAGGACACCTGCACCGGAAATGTCACGAAGTCCGATTTTTACATCATATTTACCGTAAAGTGACTTGTCGATGTTTCCTTTTTGTATGCAAATATCAGCAAGTTTTTCGACTTTTTTATCATAATTACTGACTCGTGCCATAAAAACACTCCATTTCGTCGAAATATATAGGGGATTATTATACCAAATTATAGGGGTTTAGTCAAATAATCCCTCTGTTGAAAGATATCTTTCTCCCGTATCGGTCAAAAGTGCGACAACTCGCTGTGGCTTTTTGGATTTTTCTGCATATTCTATTGCACCTTTGACACACGCGCCCGAACTTATACCGACCAAAATTCCCTCTTTTGTAATTTCTCTTGTCATTTTGTACGCATCTTCATCGGACACGGTGATTATCTCATCAACAAGTGACATATCAAGAATATCGGGAACGAAATTCGCGCCTATTCCCTGAATTTTGTGCGGGCCTGCAACGCCTTTGCTCAACAAAGGAGAAGACTTCGGCTCAACACCGATAATTTTAATATCGGGGTTTTGCTCTTTCAGATACTTTGCAACTCCCGTGATTGTTCCGCCTGTGCCGATAGTCGCAACAAAGGCATCAAGTTTTCCGTCACAATCGGAAAAGATTTCTCTTGCTGTTGTTTCATAATGAGCAAGGGCATTCGCAGGGTTTGTAAACTGTCCGAGTATTACACTGTTTTCGATTTCACTGTGCAACTGCTCTGCCTTTTTTACTGCACCGTCCATACCTTCCGACGCGGGAGTTAGCACAATTTCAGCACCGTATGCTTTGAGCAAAATTCTTCTTTCTTTGCTCATTGATTCGGGCATAGTCAAAATGAGTTTGTACCCTCTGGGTATTGCAATAGAAGCAAGTCCTATTCCCGTATTACCCGAAGTCGGCTCGATTATGGTTGCGCCTTTTTTGAGTTCTCCCGACTTTTCGGCAACATTAAGCATAAAAAGTGCCGCACGGTCTTTTGTACTTTTTGCGGGATTGAAACATTCAAGTTTGCACAGAAGTTCTGTGTCCTGGGGTTTATTTATATTTGAAAATCTGACAAGAGGGGTATTTCCTAT
>JAZLJE010000277.1:0-2301 GCA_045617705.1 Ruminococcus sp. | reverse complement strand
TTGTATTAACTCAACTTCATAGCCGTTTTTTTCAAGATACTTTTTCAGTATGGCAACATTTCCGTACTCGCCGTACAGCGAAAGCAAAGTCGGAAATAAATGCAAAATTTTTATCGTTTTCATAACAACACCAACATCCTTATATTTTATCAATATCGGTTTCGACTTCAACTCGTGAAAGGAGTTTTCCTTTGTCGGAAAAACAGGTAGTAACAAAGAGTTTGTCGTCACTCGGCTGTGAAATAATTTCTGCCATTTTGTCAAGGTCGGGTTCAACGATAATCTCTGTATCATCAAAAGAAATTTCTTCAAATCTAACCGCCAAGTCGTAGGCATATTTACCGCAAAGGAGTATTCGTTTTACATTGGAGTTGACAAGTTTTTCAAAGGATATATCCCAAATCCAACTGATTTCGGTTGTATAATATTTTCGACTGACAGCGTCGATAATAATAACAAGTGTACTCGGTGCTTCCTGTGAAGAAACATATTCGAGTGTCTGGTTATATGAAGTCGAATTTTCGTGTTTTGATGTAATTAAAAAGCCTTCGTTTTCGCCCGCTTTGAATTTGACAATACGCCCGTTTTTCATAATAAAATCGTTGAGTGTATCGGTTATCACCTTATCACAAACGCCGATTAACGAGCAAATCGCAAACGCGGCACAGATATTATATACATTGTATCTGCTTGCAAAAGCCAACTGGATTTCGTTTCCGTTTACCGACATAATGCGGTTTTTGAGGTCGAGTTTGTCAACGGTGTAGTCGGTTTTCGACTTTTTGTAAGAACAATGCGGACAGTAAAATCCGCCCAGATGTGCATAGTGAAAATACTCGTATTCCATTTTCTCTTTGCAAACGGGACAGTAACAGCAGTCATTGTACAGTGCGTCTGTATTCTCGGTTGAATATTCGTTTTTATCCATACCGAAATAGAGGGTATTCTCGCGGTCAATACCGTACTGGCTGATAATAGGGTCATCACCGTTTAAAATCAAGGTTGCATTCGGTATCAAATCTACTGCGTCCTTGATTATGCTGTAAATCCTGAAGGGATGAACATTTCTTGTCAACTGGTCGCGGTAGAGGTTTGTCACAACAAAATGAGTTGGTTTTAAGTATTTGAAAGTATGTCTTGCGTATCTTTCGTCGCTTTCGAGCAAAACTACATCGCAATCTACCTTTCCCGATAAAGAAGCGTTTTTGAGAAGAAATGTCGTTACTCCCTCAATCTGGTTGCTTCCCTCTTTGTTATATGCAATCTTTTTGCCGTCGTTTGTCAGAATGTTTGCTATCATTTCAACGGTAGAAGTCTTTCCGTTTGAGCCGGTAACGGCAATAATTTTGTCGGGCAGATTGAGTCTTGACAAAATATCGGGGCAAATTTTCAACGCCACCGCCCCGGGCAGGCTTGTCCCCTTGTTCATAAATTTTCCGACAAATGCAATAAATTTGCATATTAGTATAGCGAAAAATTTCATTTATTCTTTCCCCTTTATGTGTCTGTGAAAATTTAATTGATTATATCATTATTTTTGCACATTATCAAGTATTGTATTTATTTTTGTGTAATAAATGACTATTGACAAACATAGTTTGATGTTGTAGATTTATAGCAGAAAACGGAGGTAATATTATGGGCGAAAATTACGATAACAACAATTTTGAAAATAATCAGCAAAATCCCCAACAGCCGTACTCCCAACCGTACGGACAAAACCCACAGCAACAGTATGGACAAAACCCCCAGCAACCATTCAACCAGCCGTACGGACAAAATCCAAACGGCTATCAACAATACGGTCAAAATCAGCAGTATACTCAACCACCATATAACACACAGCCACCGCAGTATGCTCAACCGATGTCACCGTATGACTACACAACACCGATAGAGAAAGACAACTCAAAAGGCTTTGCGATTGCATCTTTTGTATTGAGTATAGTATCGCTTTTCTGTTGCGGTTCTGTTTGCTCTGTACTCGGTTTGATATTCGGTTTTATCTCTCGTTCAAGGAAAAAGCAGAACAACCCCCTTGCTACAGCGGGTATCGTCATTTCTATTATTGCCCTTGCTTTCTGGGCAGTATATCTCATCCTTTTTGCAACGGGAGTAGTATCAAACGCATATATCAGCAACTACTATCCAAGATATTATTGATTACTGTCATAAGGCAGGCATACGCCTGCCTTTTTTACTTACTATGAAAAAATCTTTTTTTAAAACCGCTTTGAAAATTTTAATAATAATTTCCCCTGTAGTTCTTTTTGTTTTGGCGTATTTCGGAGCAAAATTTTT
>JAZLJE010000276.1:0-7084 GCA_045617705.1 Ruminococcus sp. | reverse complement strand
GCATCGTATTCGGATTTTTCCGTCCAGCCTTTTATTGCGACAAAGCCGTCTTTAATGTCTATTCCGACAGCGATTTTCTCGCCGTATTTTTTGACAGCCTGTTCTACAAAACCTTTTTGTTGTACTGCAGCAGTACCGAGGATAAGTCGGTCAATATCAGCACTTATGTATTTGTCTATTACATCAAGCGAGCGTATTCCGCCGCCGACTTCACAGAACAGTCCGCTTTCCTTTTTTATTTTTACGATAGTATCGTAATTTCTAGTTTCGCCTGTTTTTGCACCCTCTAAATCAACAAGGTGAATATGAGTTGCACCGCAGTTTTTGAAGTCAAGGGCTATCGATACGGGATTGTCGCTGTAAACTGTTTTTTGGTTGTAGTCGCCTTTGTAGAGCCTTCCCGCTTGTGCAGAATATAGGCCGATAGCAGGAAATATCAGCATAATGTACCTTCTTTCAGTTCACAAAACGCTTTGAGGATGTTCATACCGACTTCACCGCTTTTTTCGGGGTGGAACTGGCAACCGAGAACATTTTCTTTTGCAACAGCAGCAGTAAGTTTTTCGCCGTATTCGGCGGTGGCTATAACAGACTTACTGCAATTTGCCCCGTAATATGAGTGAACAAAGTATACACAGTCGCCCTCATTTATGTATTTAAAAAGTGGGTGCTTTCCGTTTTCAAAAATCAGCGGGTTCCAGCCCATGTGAGGGATTTTGTATTCTTTCGGAATAACATCGGAGATAGGGCGGATTTCACCTTCTATCAATGACAGCCCTTTGTGTTCTCCGTACTCAAAACTTTTGTCAAAAAGCAGTTGCATTCCAAGACAAATTCCCATAATGTATTTGCCTTTTTTTGCCTGTTCTTTTAAGAATGTGTCAAGTTCCATATCACGAAGTTTTTGTGCCGCGTCGCTAAAAGCACCGACACCGGGGAGAATTATTTTTTCAGCGTTGTCAATCACCTTTTTGTCGGATGTAACAACAATATCGGCGCCGATATGGGAGAAAGAACTCTTAAGCGAGAAAAGATTTCCGACGCCGTAGTCAATTATAGCAATCATTACAGAACTCCTTTTGTAGACGGAATTTCATCCTTGTATTCGCTGTCGATTTTCACAGCGTGTTTCATACTTCTTGCAACCGACTTGAAAGCACCCTCAATAATGTGGTGCGAGTTTTTGCCCTCAAGTTTTCTGATGTGCAGAGAGCACTCTGCTTTTCTGACAAAACCGAGGAAAAATTCTTCAACGAGTTCGGTGTCAAAGTCGCCGACTTTTTCTGTCGGGATATCAAGGTCGATGAAAAGAAAACTTCTGCCCGAAAAGTCAACGGCTGAAAGAATGAGTGACTCATCCATCGGCAAAATTGTGTCACCGTAGCGGTAAATACCTCGCTTGTCGGATAGTGCATCATAAAACGCCTGACCAAGCGAAATTCCGATATCTTCAACTGTGTGGTGATAGTCAACATTGGTGTCACCTTTACAAAATACATCAAGGTCAAATCTGCCGTGAGAAGCAAAGAGTGTCAGCATGTGGTCTAAAAAGCCACAGCCTGTGTCGATATTCGAAATACCACTGCCGTCTAAATCGAGCGATAATGTGATATCGGTTTCGGCAGTCTTTCTTTTTATTTCTGCTTTTCTCATAATATTTCCTCCAAAACGATAAGGAGAGTTTTCATATCTTCTATGTCACCGATTGTTATTCTGATAAAATCTTTTATTCTTTCCTTGTCAAAATGTCTGACGAGAATGCCTTTTTCTTTCAGTGCAAGGTAAAGTTCTTTTCCGCCCATTTTCTCTGTTTTTGCAAAGAGAAAATTTGACTTTGACTCAAGTACCGAGAAAGACATTTTTTTGAGTTCTTCTGTGACAAATGCCCTGTTATCCTGAATTGTTTTTATACATTTTTCAAAGTAATTTTCATCTGCCAAAGCACCGATACCAGCATACATCGTAAGTGTGTTTACATTGTACGGATTTGTTGAGTATTTTATCGTGTTGATATCGGCAATAAGTTCCTTTGAGCCGATACCGAAACCGAGCCTTGCGCCCGCTAATGAGTAAGACTTTGAGAAAGTTCTTGTAACAAGAATATTGTCGTAAATTTTAGTAAGCGGTATTGCGCTTTCACCGCCGAAGTCTATGTATGCTTCATCAATTACAACAATGTTGTCGGGATTGCTTTTTACGATTTTTTCAATGTCAGAAAGAGGCAAGACCATACCCGTCGGTGCATTTGGATTGGCAATAAAAATATTTTTATTTATGCCGATATAGTCAGTAACTTTTATCGAAAAATCATCATCAAGCGGAATTTCTTCAAAAGGCACATTGTTAAGTTTTGCAAAAACGGGATAAAATCCGTAGGTGATATCGGGAAAGACAACAGGTCGTTTATCATCACAAAAAGCCATAAATGCAAAATTCAAAATTTCATCCGAGCCGTTTGTAAAGATGATTTCATCTTTTCCCACACCGTATTTTTCACAGGCGATTTCGACAAGTTTTGTGCAGGTCGGGTCGCTGTAAAGTTGAATGTTGGCGGCTGCCTGACGAGAAAGCCTTAAAGCATAGGGCGAAGGGGGAAAAGGCGACTCGTTTGTATTGAGTTTGATATATGATTTATCCCTTGGTTGTTCACCGGGGGTGTACGGTGTCAGCATATCATATTTTTTGCTGAAAAACCTGCTCATATTATTCCTCCGTTCTGATTACAGCACTTTTTGCGTGAGCCGTTAAGCCTTCCTGCGTTGCAAAGTAAGCAACATCGTCGGCGACTTTTTCTAATGCTTCTTTTGTATAATAAGTATATTGTGTCTTCTTTACGAAATCGTCAACCGAAAGCGGGCTTGAAAACTTTGCTGTACCGTTTGTCGGCAAAGTGTGGTTAGGACCTGCGAAGTAGTCGCCGAGTGCTTCGGGACAATTTCTGCCCATAAAGATTGAGCCTGCGTGACGAATAAATGAAAGATAAGAAAACGGGTTATCAACGCAAAGTTCAAGGTGTTCGGGAGCAATTTCGTTCGCTATGTCAATCGCTTTCATAAGGTCGGGTGCAACTATGATTTTACCGTTGTTGTCGATAGACTCTCTTGCTATTTCGCATCTGGAAAGCAAAGGTATTTGTATTTCAAGTTCGTCGCTGACATTTTGAGCCAAAGTGATGTCGTCGGTAACTAAAACAGCACTTGCCATTTTGTCGTGTTCAGCCTGGGACAGCAGGTCTGCGGCAAGGTGTCTTGCATTTGATTTACCGTCTGCAACGATGAGTATTTCACTCGGTCCTGCTATCATATCAATGGAAACTTTTCCGAAAACCTGTTTTTTCGCTTCGGCTACAAAGGCATTTCCCGGACCGACAATTTTGTCAACTTTCGGGATACTTTCTGTGCCATAGGCGAGGGCGGCGATAGCCTGCGCACCGCCGACTTTGAATATCTTGTCAACGCCTGCAACCGATGCGGCAGCAAGGATAACGGGATTGATTTTGCCGTCAGAGTTTGGCGGGGTTACTATAACAACCTCTTTGCAACCTGCAATTTTTGCGGGTATTGAGTCCATCAAAACGGTAGAAGGATAAGCCGCAGTACCACCGGGGACATAAAGCCCTGCTCTGTCAACGGGAATGACTTTTTGCCCGATAACGATACCGTCTTCATCATTTATGATGAAAGAATTTCTCTTTTGCTTTTCGTGGAATTTTCTTATGTTGTCCGTTGCCTTTTCAAGAATTTTTATAAACTTTTCGTCAACGAGTGACAACGCCTCTTTGATTTCTTCTTCTGTAACAAGCAAAGACGAAAGTTCAGCCTTGTCAAACTTTTTTGTGTATTCAAAAAGTGCTTTGTCGCCGTTTGCTTTTACATTTTCGATGATGTCAAAAACGATTTTTTCTACATCGAATTTTGTTTCCCCGCGGGCAAAAATTTCTTCGTTTTTAACTTCGCCGTATTTGAGTATCTTAATCATTATTTTCCTCCACAACGCGTGCTAAATTTTCTCTGATAAGTTCGATTTTTTCGGACTTGAATTTGTAGGAAGATTTATTTGAAATAAGTCTTGCACTTATCTTTTCAACTTCGTCAAAGACAACAAGATTGTTCTCTTTGAGAGTTGTTCCCGTTTCAACTATGTCAACGATTACATCCGAAAGCCCGAGTATCGGCGCGATTTCGATAGAACCGTTTAGGTGGATGATGTCGATATCGCGTCCTTGAGATTGGTAGAATTTTTGCGCAGTTTTTGCAAATTTTGTTGCAACTCTCAAAGTGCGGGATAAGTCGTCTTTAAAGTCTTCTTTTGATGCGACAGCCATTCTGCATTTACCTTTTTTGAGGTCAAGAAGTTCATACACATCAGGCTCATATTCGGTGAGAATATCCTTGCCGGCAACGCCGATATCAGCGGCACCGCGTTCAACATAGATAGCAACATCCGACGGCTTTACCCAGAAATATCTGACACCGTTTTCGGGGTTTTCAAAAATCAGTTTGCGGTTTGGCTCTTTGATAGAAGGACAGTCAAAACCCGCTTTATCAAAAAGGTCATATATCTTTTCGCCCAGCCTGCCTTTCGGCAAAGCGATATTTACAAAGTTGTCAGCGTCTTTGCTGTTTTCACAAGTAGCAAGGTCGAGATACAAAAGTTCGTCTGTATATACAGCAAAGCCGATTGCCCTCGATTTTCTGTATAGTTTTTTCATCAGGTTGTCGTACTGACCGCCCGAAAGAACAGCCCCGGGAACATTTTTTACAAAGCCTTTGAACACAATACCGTTGTAGTAATTTATGTCGTCGGTAACAGAAAAGTCAAGCACGATTTTGTTTCTGAATTTACTTTCTGAAAGTGTTAAGAGAATTTCCTTGAAATCTTTGTACTCGTCACAAAGAGGGGAGAGAAGTTTATCAATATCGGGCAGAACATCGTCGATTTTTCCGTGCAAGCCGATAAGTTCTTTGAGCAGTTTACTTATTTCGTTTTCGCCGCAGATAGTGTCAATTTGTTGCGTGTTCTTCTCGCTGATAGCAAAGAAAAGTTTCTTCTTTTTTGAAAGCGACAGCGAAAGTTTTGATGCAATATTTTCAAGTATATCGAGGTTTGATACAGCAAGTACACAGTCGTCCGATAAAAGCAAAAGACTTTTAATAGCCAAAGTCAAAACTTCGATAACAGAGTTACTGCCTACCTTGCCGAAGCACTCAACACCCGCCTGCATAATTTCTTTGTACGAGCCGTTGTCCTTTGAAACACGGTAAACATTTTCGTTATAATATACTTTGTTTGTAACATCGGGTGTGTCGTCGCTGTTTTTGATAATTGAGAGAGTGACATCGGGTTTTAGTGCGAGTAATTTTCCGTTTGTATCGGTAAAGGTGATAACATTATCGGATACGAGAAAATCTTTGTTTTGAGCATAGAGGTCGTATTCCTCGAATTTGCTCATTCTGTACGGTTTGTAAGAAAACTGCGAGTACAGTTGGCGAAGTTCGAAAATGATTTTTTCGCTGTTTTGTAGTACACAATCATTTATTATCATTTTTGCTCTCCTTGTCGTTAAGTTTCGAAATGGCATTTTTGTATCCGCCGCTACCGTAGGAAAGAGCGCGGTTTACTCGGCTGATTGTAGCGGTGCTGATACCGACAGCGTCAACAATCTGCTGATAACTTTTTCCGTTGTCAAGCATAATTGCGGCGTCAAATCGAGAAGCCATATCAAAGATTTCTTTGACCGTGCAGAGGTCCTCAAAGAAATCGTAGCACTCATCAAGTGATGAAAGATTTAAGATAGTGTTAAAGAGATTATCGACAGATTTATTATGTATGCTGTGCAAAATTTCCACTCCTTTGTTAAACTGTGCTACCATATTACCATAGTAAAGTGGTAAAGTCAAGCGAAATATAAAGTTTGTCATAATAATCTCCCTTTGTGAGGGGAGATGTCGTGCAACGCACGACAAAGGGTAGTACAATAAATAACGGCAGGACAGAGTCCTGCCGAAAGTATAAACAAAAGTAAATCAGTCTGTACCGCGTTTTGCTTTATCGATAAATTTTGCAAAAATCATTGTAGCCACTGTGCAGGCTGTTACAAAGTTGCTTGCAGAAAATGCGATATAGTTGATGTCACCCACAGTGACCAAAGTATATATAAGCAAAAACAAATCAATAGCAAGAATAACGCCGATTATAACAAAAGAAACATTGCTTCCCAAGTCCTGAATGAAAGCAAGAACAATAACACCGAAGAAAACGAATGTCAAAAGGATTGATGTAAGATAACTTGAGCCTTTGATTGTTTGAGCGATAATATCGGTAATGCACGAAAACAGCGATGACAGAACATAGAGAATCATAAAGCCCTTGTAAAATATAGCAGAGTCCTTTTTGTATCCTGTGATAAGATAAGCAAAACCAAAAGCCAAAGCAACAAAAGCAACAACGATATTGACTATATCGAAAGTGCTTGAAAAAATCGGATTTGAAATTCTCATAATCCCCAAGACCAAAACACCGAGAATAAGCACGATGTTGACAATTCGAACGGCTAAAAGTTTTTTGTTTTCCATAATAAAACCTCCAAAAGAAAGATACTAAAATATCTAATGTATTATATATTGAAACGAGCGTTGTTGTCAATATTTATACAAAATCTTATATTGTAGAGAAAAGGACATTGATAAATCACGGAGTTTTGATTCGGACACAACAATCACCTCAATAATATTATTACATAGCAGAGTATTTATGCAAAATGATGTTTGCCCTGACGGGCAAGTGATGTTGTGCTGTCGCACAGTGTTGTTTTTGCTTTGCAAAAGTGATGTGATGTGTTCCTTTTCACGCACGAAGTGCACATCACTCGCCACAGGTTTTCATCATTCGGCGAAGCCGTGCATCACGTTCCGACAGGAACACATCGTTGAAAACAGCACTTGCAAAAGCAAGTGCTGTTTTTTTGGCCCGCCCGAAGAGATTTGAACTCCCGTTCTCCGGAATCGGAATCCGTTGCGTTATCCAACTGCGCCACGGGCGGATATAGATGTATTATACACCAAATTATTACCCCTTGCAATAA
>JAZLJE010000275.1:0-2590 GCA_045617705.1 Ruminococcus sp. | reverse complement strand
CAAAAATATCTTGCTTGATGCTCCGACTCTTTTCGAAGCAGGTGCGGACAAAATCTGCAATACCGTTATTTGCGTTTTATCCGACAGCGACAAACGAAAAGAACGAATAATTTCGCGGGATAATTTGAGTGAAATTGATGCAAATATCAGACAGTCTGCCCAACAGGACGATGAGTTTTTCACAAGTAAATCCGACTTTGTTATTCGCAATAATTCATCACTTGATGATTTAAAAAGTCAGGCAGAAAAAATAATCCGAAAGGTCATTATATGAGCAACAGATACGAAGAAAAAAGCAAAAAAGGACACGGCTGTATCGGTACGATAATAGCCTTTGTGCTTGTTGTTGCCGTCTGTGTCACTTTGCTTGCTATTTCTACCGATGTTTTTGACGGACTCAAAGACAGGGTAAGTGCCTTTTTCTATCCACAAAAGTACAGTGAGTTCGTTGAAAAATATGCAGAAGAATATGGGGTGGAAGAAAGCCTCGTTTACTCCGTTATCCGTACCGAAAGCGGTTTTCACGAGGATGCCGAGTCGTCAGTCGGTGCAAAAGGGCTTATGCAACTTATGCCAGAAACCTTTTCTTGGCTACAGGAAAAGTTGGGCGATGAGCCGATGAATGAAAGTGCTTTGCTAAATCCAGAAATAAATATAAAATACGGCACATATTATCTTTCCCGCTTGCTTTCTGTTTACGATAATAACGAGGAAACCGCCGTAGCGGCGTATAACGCCGGAACAACGGTTGTTGACACATGGCTGTCGGATACAAATTACTCCGACGACGGATTGACTCTGAAAGACATTCCGTACGAAGAAACAAAACGTCACGTTGCACGGGTAATGCAGGCGAAATCCGTGTATGAAAAACTATATTACGGTAAAAAATAATTTAAAATAAACTGATTTTTACAGGAGGATGTAAAATGAACGAAGAAAAATCAAAGGCAACAATGCTCAAAGAACAACTTATGATGAAAGAAAGAAAAGGTGCAGGCGACTACAAGATGGAAGTCCTGAAAGAAGCCGATGCCTTTTGCGAAGACTACAAAAAGTTTCTCGACAACAGCCGAACCGAGCGTGAAGCGGTAAAATACACCGTAGAACTTGCAAAGCAAAACGGATTTGAAGAATTTGTTCCCGACAAAGAGTACAAAGCAGGCGACAAAATATATGTTGTCAACCGCGAGAAAGCGTTGGGACTTGCAGTAATAGGCAAGAACGGTACAAAAAACGGCGTAAAACTTGCCATAGCACATATTGATTCCCCGAGAATAGATTTAAAGCCCAATCCTTTGTATGAAGACAACTCACTTGCCCTTTTTAAAACTCATTACTACGGCGGAATAAAGAAATATCAATGGACTACCGTTCCTCTTTCACTCCACGGCAGAGTGGTAAAATTAGACGGCGAAAAGGTTGACATTTGCTTGGGCGAAAATGATGATGAGCCGTGCTTCCTTATTACAGATTTACTTCCGCATCTTGATAGAGAAATGGCAACAAAAACCGTCTCAAAAGCATTTACGGGTGAAGAACTTAACATCCTTGTCGGCTCAATGCCGTTTGACGACAGCGACGATAAAAACCTTGTAAGCCTTAATGTGATGAAGATATTAAATGAAAAATACGGTATAGTTGAGGGCGATTTCCTTTCCTCAGAACTTTGCTTTACACCGTGCTACAAAACCCGCGATATCGGTTTTGACAGAGGACTTATCGGCGGTTACGGTCACGACGACAGATGCTGTGCATATCCTTCTGTAAAGGCGATTTTCGATACCGAAATCCCCGAATGTACTTCTATCACTTATCTTACCGATAAAGAAGAAACAGGTTCAGACGGCAACACCGGTATGCAAAGCGACTTTTTGAGATACTTTATCTATGATTTGGCAAAGATTGACTCTGAAGAAGGATACAGAGTTTTGTCAAAGAGCAAATGCCTTTCTGCCGATGTAAATGCCGCTTTTGACCCGACATATGCGAGTGCATACGAGCCGAAAAACGCAAGTTTCATCAACGAGGGCGTTGTTATTTCAAAATATACGGGACACGGCGGAAAGTACGATACATCCGATGCATCCGCAGAATTTATGGGCGAAATCCGCTCTATGCTTGAGAAAAACGAAGTCAAATGGCAGATAGGCGAACTCGGAAAAGTCGATATCGGCGGCGGCGGAACTATAGCAAAGTATGTTGCAAATATGAATGTCGATGTTGTTGACCTCGGAGTCCCCGTACTTTGTATGCACGCACCGTTCGAGGTTATCGCAAAATCCGATATCTATATGGCATACAAAGCATTTTTTGCATTATTTAATTGATTTTGCACTTGCATTTTCAAATAAAGTGTGATAAGATACTCTTTGCGGTCAACAGACCGCACCTGCGCCGATAGCTCAGCTGGATAGAGTGTCTGGCTACGAACCAGAAGGTCGGGGGTTCGAGTCCCTTTCGGCGCGCCATAAAATTATTAGCCTATGCTCCGGCATAGGCTAATAATTTTATGTGTACAAATTGGGACTCGAACCCTGAGAGGGTAGAAACGGCACGAAGTGCAAAAACAGTCCTGTGGACTGTTTTT
>JAZLJE010000274.1:0-4203 GCA_045617705.1 Ruminococcus sp. | reverse complement strand
CGTCGCTTTTCTTAGATACAACCGCAGAATATGTGGTACAAAAATCTCACGAAGAACTCGACAAGAGGTGATATGTTATGCTTATCGGACTTATAGTAAATACCGACAAAAACACGGCTATAGAATGTAGCAAAGAGATAGCAAAATTCATTATCGATAACGGCTCATCTGTTTGTGCAAATAAAGGTGTTGCAGAAATTATCGGTTGCAAAACCAAATTTGACAGCGACCAAGATGTTATCAAAAACTGCGATGCCGTCGTCACAGTCGGCGGTGACGGCACTATTATCCATAACGCAAAGTTTGCTGCAAAATACGACAAGCCGATGATAGGCATAAATATGGGCAGAGTCGGTTTTGTCGCAGGACTTGAAAAAGACGAGATAAAAGAACTCAAAAACCTTCTCAACGGAAAGTACAAAATCCAAAAAAGAATGTTGATGAATGTCACGCATATTTGCGGTAAAATGGCTAACGAGTATCTTTGCGTAAATGAAGCAAGTTTAAGCCGTGATACTTTGTCGCCGATAGTCGATTTAAGCGTATCTCTTAACAGCGAAAAGATTATCACTTACCGTGCAGACGGAATGATTTTTTCCACTCCGACAGGCTCAACGGCATATTCTTTTTCTGCAGGCGGTCCCGTTTTGGAACCCGATATGAACTGTATCCTGCTTACTCCCGTGTGTCCCCACGCTTTGTCATCACGACAGGTTGTTTTTTCTGGTAGCGATGAACTTTGTGCCGAGTTTGTTTCATACAACAACTCAAGATGTTATTTGAGTATTGACGGTCAAAACATTGTAGAACTTTCTTCGAACGATAAGGTTTATGTTAAAAAATCCGAGTATGTTTTGAAACTTATAATTCTAAAAGAGAAAAATTTTTATACTCTTCTCAACGAAAAACTTAAGGAGAGAGATTATTATGAAGAATGAACGACACAACAAAATTCTCGAAATAATCAAAAATTATCCCATCACGACACAGGACGAACTTCTCTCTTTCCTAAAAAACGAGGGATATGATGTTACCCAGTCTACTGTATCAAGGGATATAAAACAACTTAAACTTCACAAAACCCACAGACAAGACGGAAAGTATTGCTACACGGTAACTTTTGAAAAATCAAAAGCAGGGAAAGGACATCTGCAAAGTTTGTTTTCCACTTCTGTTATTTCGGTAGCAAACGCACAGAATATTGTTGTTATCAAAACCGACAGCGGTATGGCACAGGCTATCTGTGCAACACTCGACAGTATTGCAAATGACGATGTTGTCGGAACAATAGCGGGTGAAGATACGATTATGGCGATTTGTAAAGACGAAGAGTCAGCAAGAAATTATGCACAGGATTTATCAAACGGCATTGTGAGGTAACTATGCTTACTAATCTGTATATTGAAAATATAGCAGTAATTGAAAAAGTGAATATAGATTTCACAAGCGGATTTAATGTGCTAACAGGTGAAACAGGTGCAGGAAAAAGCATAGTAATCGACTCTATCAACGCAGTTTTGGGCAACCGTACTGCAAAGTCGCTTATTCGAAACGGCTTTGACTCTGCATTTGTCAGCGCAACTTTTGAAAATGTCAGCGACTATGCTGTGAAAAAAGCAAAGTCTTTGGGCTTTGAAGACGACGAAAAAACCTTGATTTTGCAACGAACATTAAGTACATCGGGGAAGAATGTTTGCCATATCAATTCACGCCCCGCTACCGTCTCGGCGCTGAAAGAACTTTCGCCGTATCTTATCGGTATTCACGGTCAAAACGACAATATGGAACTTATGTCGCCGTCGGTACATATTCGGTATATCGACGTGCTTGCAAAACTTGATGCCGATTTAAAGGACTACAAAGAAGTTTTTGCAAAACTCAAAGAAGCAGAACAAAAACTAAACGACGCAAATGACGACGAAACTCTGCGTGAAAGCCGTATCGATTTGCTTACTTATCAGATAGGTGAGATAGAAGACGCTGATATAAAAGTCGGCGAAATGGATGCACTAAATGAAGAGAAAACCGTTTTGCTCAATAGTGAAAAAATCGCAAAAGAACTTCAAAAAGCAAAAATTTGTCTTGACTCGGATGAAGATGAAACAAACGGTGCTTTGACTTTGCTCGACGACGCATCATCAAGTCTGATTTTTGCATCAAGATATCTTACTTCCGTTGAGCCGATATCCGACAGACTCTCAAACGCTTTGTATGAACTTCAAGACTGTTCATCGGAAATCGAAAGAGTGCTTGACGATATTGATTCAAGTCCGCAGCGACTTGACGAAATTGAAGAACGCCTTGATGTTTTGTACCGAATTTCCAAAAAATACGGTGCTACCGAGGCGGAAATTCTTGATTACCTTATGAGTGCAAAAGATGAACTTTCGTCACTCAAAAATTATGAGGAAAACAGAGAAAAACTCATAAAAGAATATAACGAATATTTAGAAAAAGCAAATGAAAAGGCAGGAAAACTTTCAAAGAAAAGACAGGAAACCTGCACAGAATTCAAGAAAAAAGTCGAAGCGGAAATGGCGTTTCTTGATATGCCGAATGTCCGTCTTGAAATAGATTTTTCGCATACCGAACTTTCCGTTCGCGGATATGATAAGATTGAATTTTTGATATCCGCAAACCCCGGCGAAGAGCCGAAACCCGTTTCGAAAATAGCATCCGGCGGTGAACTTTCCCGAATGATGCTTGCGATAAAAACCGTGCTGTCTTCGGCTGACTTTGTCGACACCCAGATTTTCGACGAAATAGATACGGGTGTTTCGGGTTCAGCTGCCGAGAAAATCGGACGAAAACTAAAAGAGTTATCAGTTGAGCGTCAGGTTATGTGCGTTACTCACCAGGCACAAATTGCCGCCTTTGCCGACAATCATCTGAAAATCAGCAAAGAAGTAATTGACGAAAAGACATACACAAATGTCAAGACTCTCGACTTTGAAGGCAGGGTACAGGAACTTGCTCGAATTATCGACGGCGTAACAGTCAGCGAAACTGCCTTACAGCACGCAAGAAAACTACTCGGTAACAGTTAAATTTTAAGGGATTAGGGGATAATTATGAAGAAATGGTCTGTTGCAAAATTGAATAAAGAGTCGGCTGAGGCTATTTCTCAAAAGTATTCTCTGCCCATGATTGTTTCAATGATACTTTCTATCAGAGGAATTGAAACACAAGAACAGATAGAAGACTTTTTATACAGAGATGAAATTGTCGCATCACCTTTTGAAATAAAAGATATGGACAAGGCTGTTGACCGCATCAAGTACGCTGTCGAGAATTTCGAGAGAATTTGTATCTACGGCGATTTTGATGCAGACGGCGTAACTTCTACCGCTTTGCTTTATTCCTATCTTTCCGATATGGGTGCGGATGTAATGTACTATATCCCCTCACGAGAGGAAGAAGGCTACGGAATGAATATTCCCGCTGTTGATGTTTTGGCATCTTCGGGAGTGAAACTCATCGTAACAGTAGACAACGGAATCGCTGCCGTTGATGAAATAGCCTACGCAAAGAGTATCGGCATTGATACCGTGGTAACCGACCACCATATCCCGCCCGAAGTCTTGCCCGACGCGGTCGCCGTTGTTGACCCCCACAGAGAGGATTGCCAAAGTTCTTTCAAAGAATTATCAGGTGTCGGCGTTGCCTTTAAATTGGTTATGGCTATCGAGGGCGAATATGCAGATACGCTTTCTTTGCTCGAGAATTATTCCGACCTTGTTGCTTTGGGCACAATCGGCGATGTTGTTCCTCTTGTCGGTGAAAACCGTATTTTTGTAAAGCAGGGACTCAGGCATATAGCAAATTGCGACAGATTCGGTATCTGTGCTTTGGTTGATGAATCGGGACTAACCGGTAAAAGATTATCTGCAGGCACAATTTCATTTACAATAGTACCGCGTATTAACGCGGGAGGGCGTCTCGGACTTTCCAAAAAGAGCGTTTCCATGCTCGTAAGCGATGATGAAGATTATGCCTACGAAGTAGCAAACGAACTTTCAAAAGATAATACAGACCGTCAGGAGATAGAAAGAGAAATACTTAGCGATATTGACGAAATGATACAGCAAAACCCATCTCTTGTGCAAAATTCAATTATCGTTGTAGACGGTGAGAATTGGCACCAAGGGGTAATCGGAATTGTTGCTTCCCGACTCAAAGAAAAGTACAACAAACCCGCTATCG
>JAZLJE010000273.1:0-5124 GCA_045617705.1 Ruminococcus sp. | reverse complement strand
CTTGCTTACAAGTTTTTGTACCGTTTCTCTTATTTCGTCGTCTGTCATCTTGACTTCAAAAGGTATCACAACATCAAAGATAAGATTTGTATGAGTGTTACCGGGTACAACACGAAAATCGTGGATGGTAACATCCTTGTGGATGTTTTTCATAAGGATTGCTGTTTCAGAGCGTAACTGTGTTACTCTTTCATCGCCTAACTGTATCGGGTCCATGTGGATAGTTGCTTCGCATCCGAGTTTTGTATACAGGGCTCTTTCAATTTGGTCAATGTCGTCGTGGATGTGGTATATATCGTCTCTGCCGTCAACTTCAGCGTGGAGTGAAATGAACTGTCTTCCGGGACCGTAGTCGTGAACAACAAGGTCGTGAATACCGTGGACTTTGTCGTAACTCATAACAATATCGTTGATTTTGTCAACAAATTCTTTGTCGGGAGTTGTACCGAGCAAAGGCGCCAAAGTATCTTTTGCCGAAGTAAAGCCTGCGTAGAAGATGAACAGAGCAACAAGAATACCTGTGTATCCGTCGATATTTACTCCTGTAAATTTAGTGATTATCATAGAGATAAGTACAACAAATGTTGCAATCGTGTCGGAGATAGAGTCCATCGCGGTTGCTTTCATTCCTGCCGAGTCTATTTTTGTTCCGATTCGTTTGTTGTAGAAAAACATATAGAATTTCACAAGGATAGACACAACGAGAATACCCATAGCAAGGTAAGATGTATCGACGCTTTCGGGATGAAAAATCTTATCAAGTGACGAACGGAAAAGTTCAAATGCAACAACAAGTATCGCAACAGAAATTCCGAGTCCCGAAAGGTATTCAATCCTGCCGTGACCGAAAGGATGTTTTGTGTCGGGTTTCATACCGGCAAATTTAAATCCGATGAGCGAAATAAGTGACGAACCTGCATCACTCAAGTTGTTGAAAGCGTCTGCGGTGATAGCAATAGATGAACTGATAACACCGGCAAAGTATTTGCCGATAAAAAGTAGTATGTTCAGAAAAATTCCGTAACCGCTGCAAAGCATACCGATTTTTCTTCGCTTTGCGTTGGCGTCCCCATTATCTTTTATAAACAATTTTTGCAGTAAAGTAAGCATAATTATCCCTCTGTAAAGTTTATTCAATATGAGTATAGCACAAAAAAATAAATTTACAAATTTTTCTTTGGGTGTATAATGTATTTGGGTGATATTTTGAATAAGAAGACAAAAGGCATTTTGCTTATAATAAATTCGGCGTTATTTTTTGCGTTGATGAATATGTTTGTCAAACTTGCAGGCGACCTGCCGACATTTCAAAAAGTCTTTTTCAGAAATGCGATTGCCGCTGTTATTGCACTTATAATGCTAAAAAAGAACAAAAAATCTTTCAAACCGAAAAACAAGAAAACTTTTCTGTATATGCTTTTGCGAACTTTTTTCGGTTTCACGGGGGTTGTCTGCAACTACTACGCGCTCGACAGACTTTTGCTTTCCGATGCCTCGATACTCAACAAACTTTCTCCGTTTTTTGCGATAATTTTCGCCTATGTTTTTCTCAAAGAAAAGCCGAAATTATACCAATGGGTTTTGGTGTCGGGGGCTTTTGTCGGGGCTTTGTTTGTTATCAAGCCGTCTTTTGATAACCCGGAACTCTTTGCGTCTTTCTGTGCTTTTATGGGTGGGCTGACTGCAGGCGCTGCCTACGGTTGTGTACGAAAATTAGGTGTAATGGGAGAGGAAAATCTGTTGATAGTTTTCTTCTTCTCTATAGTGTCAACTCTTGTGTCCGCGCCGCTTACCTTGGTGGTTTTTGAGCCGATGACTCTTTTCCAACTTACAATGCTCCTGTCAGCCGGTGTTGCCGCCGCGATTGCCCAGTTCTCAATTACAGCGGCATATACAAACGCTCCGCCGAAAGAAATTTCGGTTTACGATTTTTCTCAGATAATTTTTGCGGCGGCTTTGAGTTTTATCGTCTTTGACCAACTTCCCGATTTATTAAGCATTATCGGATATATCATAATTGTATCAATGGCAATAATAAATTATCTTATTACAAACAAAAAGGCTCACGAAATGTGAGCCTTACTTCTTTGAATTTTCTTTGCAATGAGTACCGTAATACCGATAACAAAAAGGATAATGCTTATCCATTGCGAAGTGGAAAGCCCGAGCAAAAATCCTCTGTAAGTGTCGCCCCTGAGAAATTCATCAAAAAATCTTACAACAGGGTAAATTATCATATAAATATATAGTAGGTCGCCCGAAAATTTCTTTTTATTGATGAGGTATAAAAGAAAAAGGAAAATAAAAAGATTAAGTACCGATTCCAGAAGTTGAACGGGAAAACGGTTGACACCGTTGATTGAAGGGTTGAGAACATTGTCGGTAACAGTAAAGCCGAATTCAGATTCAACGCCGTAGCAACACCCGCCGAAAAAACATCCTATCCTGCCGAAAGTATGAAACAACGGCATAACAACAGCGTAGATATCGAGCAGGTGTTTTCTTGAAAGCGATTTTGCAAAGTGGGTGTAAACAACAATGCCCAAAGCACCGCCGATAAACCCGCCGTAGTAAACCATACCGCCGATATAAGTGCCGAGCAGTACAAAGAACTTTTCAAACCATAGTTCTCCGATATGCTGAAAAAGTACAACAATTTCGGAAATATTGGTGAGTGCGAATATAAGATGCCCGATAATAAATCCGCCGAAAAGGGCAGCGAGCATAACGAGTATCATATCGTCAAAGGAAATATCAAATTTTTTGCAAAGTCTGTATGCGACAAAACCGCTTATCAGCAGACCGATAACCGCAAAGATACCGTAAAGACCGATTTCCCTGCCCAAAAATTCAAAAGTCGGAAACATATTTTACTCCATAAAGTAAAATACAGTCAGCCTTGCGACTGACTGTAAGTTAAAAGGTTCTGATTATTTAAGTTCGTTGAGTGCTGAAGAAAGAGCAGAAGAAACTGCAGGATCAGTAGCCACTTCTTTAACCGCACAAAGGCAAAGTCCGCAAGCAAGAAATGCGATTACTGCAAGTGCAAGACCGATGATAGAAAGAACGAGACCTGCTGTAGCCATACCGAGTTTTTGACCTGCTTCTGCAGCCTTTTTCTTTGCTATAATAGCAAATACAAGACCGACTATACCGCTGATGATACCTGCTATACCGCCCCACATAGGGATAATCCAACCGCCTGCACAAGCGAGGATACCGAGAACTAATGATGCAATGGCTAAACCTTTACCGGGAACTTTTACAACTTCTTGATTTTCCATAATATAACCTCCAAAAAATTTTGATGAGTACCCCTCATCTAATTTGATTATATAAAATACAAATTTATATGTCAACAAAAAATTCTATATTTCCTGAATTCCCCAAAAATATGACAGTAATTTCTTATTCAAAATCGAACAAATCTAAACAAATCTATAGAAAATAATGTAAGGCAGAACTTTTGACTATGCCTACGAAGAAGTTATCGCCGAATCGTGCGTATCGTTTTTGAGCGATTCAAATTTGGCTAATGTTACTGCTGAATTGAAAAAGAAAAATAATAGCCTGTGGAATCGCATTAAGGAAGGACTTAACAAAATCCTTAACGAGATAAAGCGAATTTATAGTTCCAAAAAATTTGCGATTGAATCCCCCGAAGGTCAAATCGTCAGCAAGTGGAAAGATGTTATCGAAGAACTCCGAAACAAATGGATTGAGGGTGTCAAGGTTGCCTCACAAAATAAACTTGCTTCTGAACAAAGCGGACAAAAAAATAACACCGCTGATAATAACGGTGAGGTGAAAAAGCAACTAAAAGGCGTTGGTACAAAGTCAAATATTGAAAATAATATAAACCTTGTAGCAAATATGGATTCCGTTGTAGACCTTAGTGGAAATGAGTTCCCAAAAAGCAATATTGATTTGGTGTCACAAGTTACTAAATCCTTTGAAAGTATAGGAGGGTATGTAAATACCAGTTATGGAAGAATTGAATTAACAAGGAACGGCGTCAAATCTTCTTTAGGACACGGTATAGGTAGGAAAAAATCAATCGCATTTAAAGCAATCCCTGATGTTCTAATAAAAGGTAAAATAATAGATTACCAGAAAAATTATAAAAGCAGAGGGTATGATACAGCAGTTTTTGCCGCTCCGATAAAAATTGGTGGTGAGGACTATTTCCTTGCAGCGGTAGTAACTTCTGAGGCTGATAAAAGCAGTTATTATCTTCACGAAGTTGCACTACAAGAAAAAGAGGACAACACCTTGTTCAAGACCGGAACCGTTAAAAACGGCACTTCCGGCAAGGCACTATCCTCTTCTGTATTCAATTTACTACAAAAGTTGAACAATGTCAACAGCAAAAGTGATAATGACATAAAAACCCAAAACAGAGATACTCAAATTTATTCCGATAACTTCAAAAAGTGGCTCGGAGACTGGCAAAACGACCCTAAACACGCAAGCAAAGAGGTTGATGAGAACGGTAAGCCTTTGGTTGTTTATCACAGAACAAACAATAAATTCACTGTATTTGATACTAATAAAAGCGTAACAAACGGAAGAACGCACGGCGACGAAATCTATTTATCTACAAGTAAATATGAGTTTGATTATGCTGGCGATACTGTTATGGAACTATATGCATCAGTGAAAAATCCGTTTAAAATGGAATTGTCTGAAGACGAAGCAAATAAGATATACGATAAATATTTCAAGCCATTTCACGAAGATAGATTTAATACATATCGCCCTCACGCTATAAAATCGCTTATGAGCAGAACAAAAGTATTTGATTATTTTGCAGAAGCGGCAGAAAAGAATAATACGACCACAAGCAATATTCTATCCGAATTAGGATACGATGGAGTGAAAGACGGTCCTGAATGGGTGGTATTTAGTAATACCCAAATCAAATCAGCCACAGACAATATTGGCACATTTGACAGGAATAATCCTGACATCAGATTCCAAGACCGACCGTCCGAAGAGGACTTATCTTTTGACTTTGATGAAGACGAAGATGCTTTGCTTAATGATTATGTGGTTGAAACATACGGGAACGACGGAGCGGGAGCAATCGCACGGCTTATATACGAAACAAAGTTAGACAGCCTA
>JAZLJE010000272.1:0-8712 GCA_045617705.1 Ruminococcus sp. | reverse complement strand
GCCTTTTGTAACTCAAAAAGTCCTTTTCACCGAGCGACAAAGTCACGGCACAATCGGGAAAGCGACGCTTAATTTCTGCCACGATATCGCACATAATGTCATCGGTGTAGTAGTCATCTTCGCCCGACTGAAGTACGAAGGTGCGAAAGCCGAGGTTATAACCGTTTTGACAGCAGGAAAGTATCGTATCTTTTGAGAGTCTGTATCTTTGAACATTCCTGTTTTCACGCCTGATACCGCAGTAAAAGCAGTTGCTCTTACAAAAATTGCTTATTTCGATAAGACCTCTGACAAAAATCTTATTTGAATATATCTCTTTTCTTATTCCTACAGCACATTCTTTTGCTCTTTGTATAGTTTTGTCGTCATAATCAGAAACAAGTTTTTCATATTCTTCGAGCGTAAGAGAACGGGTGTTGCACAGTTTCTCCAAAAGGTCAAAATTATGCATCTTTATCCACCGTCTGGAAAGTAGTTTTTACGCTTACTCCGTCTAATTTTCCTATCTTGCCCGACAAAGTTGCGATAATATCCTGCGGTGCATCAATAGCAACACTGATAATGCGGATGTTGCGTTCCTTATACGGAATTCCCATTCTGCCGATAATAAAGTCAGAACATTCAGACAGAAGTTCGTTTATCTTTGCTGTTGAGTTTTTGTCTTCGACAATAATGCTTATTGCTGCTACTCTTGTATTCATAAATATCCCTCCAAAAAAACAACCGTACCCCGATAAAAAGGGTACGGCAAAAGTTTTATTTTGACATATCCTTTCAGTCAGCAATGCTTTGTGTCAGGGTAATATTGTACCTAAATTATACGAATTTTTGACAAAAAAGTCAAGTGGATAAACCTGCAAAATTATATGGTTTTTTGTTGCAATATATATGTATTATATTATTCTTATATTTCATTGACAAATAATAGAAAATGATGTATAATTGTTCCTAATATTATGAGTTGATATGCAATATATTGTGTTTTCGACTTTATTATTTTCATAAATAAGGAAAGGGAAAATTTATGAAACCGATAACTCAAAAGGTAGAGTTTCTTTCTCACGATGTCGTAAATGATGCCCGTGCTGAAATTCTCTCTGCCATAGACAAAATCTGTACGGAAAACAATATCAAATACTTTGCTTTTTCAAAACTGCTTGTCGGTGCCGTACATTACAACGACTTTATTCCGAACGGACTCAAATCCACAGCAGAACTCGGACTTCTTCGAGACGACTATAACAAACTCGTTGAAATTATGCACGAAAAAGCAGAAGAACTCGAATTTGTTATAAGAGAAAGATACCCCAGTGGCGCAAAAGCACTTCAATTCGCAATCGGTAAAAAGATTGAAATTGAACACGAAGACCTTATCGTTCGTGACAGAGCCGAAGTTGTACTTTCTGCATTTGACTTTGTACCCGACTCGGAAGCAGAACAGAAAATGTATTTTCGTAAAGTTGAGCGACTCAACAAAAAATATAACAAGATGGTCAATATGACTCCTCCTGCCACAACCGTTCCGATGTCGGCAAGAAAAGTTTTGCCCCTCTTTATCAGTTCGATTTACTGGCAGAAACGAAACCCGAAAAAAACTTACAGAAAACTTCTCAAGACCGTTTCGTCAAGTTATAAAAACACAGGCTTTATCACAAGACTCATTCCGAAAAGAAGCGTTCTTGTAAAATATGATGACATCTTCCCGACACAGCGTATTATGGTTCACGGTGTTGAGATTAACGCCCCGAAATGCGTAAACTACTGGACTGTTAAAATTGACGATGCTCTTATGGAACAGACAAGAACAATTCAGAAAATCGACCTCGTATTGCTCAAAGAATTTGACAGAGTATGCCGTGAAATCGGTGTCGGCTACTTTGTCTGCGGCGGTACTATGCTCGGCTATATGCGACACGGCGGTTTTATTCCGTGGGACGACGATATCGATGTCGGTATGCTCCGTGCAGATTACAACAAATTCCTTAATGAAGGCGGAAAGTACCTCGGCGAAGATTTCTTCTTACAGACAAGACAGTCTGACCCGACTATCCCCTATCTTTTCTCAAAGATAAGACTAAACGGTACTTCCTACATCACAAACTACAACGAAAAGAGAAAGTTCCACAAGGGAATTTGTCTTGACCTTTTCCCGTTTGACTATATTCCGAATTCACTTAATGAACGCCAGCGTTTCAAAGCGTCGGTTACTTTCTGGAAAAACATCAACCACAAACTCTTTAACCGCTACAAAGAAAAAGCAGTTTATGACGAAAAGCCTAGGTCAGCATACGAATGGTGGGCAAGAATATACAACGAAATAAGAAGACTTTTAGTTCATACAATTTCGCTGAAATTCACCCAAAAACTCTATATCAAAAAGGTCACAAAATATAACTCAAAAGCAAAAGAGATGGGGCTTACCACCGTTGCCTGCTACACTCCGACCTACACCCACGCCGAAGTTGAAGAACAAATGCTTCCTTATCAGGATATCAACTTCGAAGGTGTTCGTGCTATGGCTCTCAAGGATATGGACGCATTCCTTACTATGCAGTACAAAAACTATATGAAACTTCCCAACCTGCACCAGAGAGTCGGTCACGACCTTGTTTCTTGGAACATAGATGAAGAAATCGCAAACAAATATCACATCTACGAAATGAAGACAAAAGCAGAACTTGAAGAGGAACAGGGTATTGACCCGCTACAAAGTCTTGAAGAAACCGAACTCGACGAGTCGGCACTTGAAGAAAAACATAACTAAACATAAACAGTATTTTCGGAGAACATTATGAACACAGTACTATTGATGATGGGTGGTAGTGGCACCCGATTTGGCGCAGATATTCCAAAGCAGTATATCAAAGTAAACGATATGCCTATTTTTTCATACATCTTAAAAGGCTACAACGACCTTTCTTGTGTTGATAAAATCATTATCGTTTCACACAAAGATTGGGTAGACTATGTTGAAGAAGTCGCAAAAGAAATCAAAGCCGATAAACTCTACAAGGTAGTACAGGGCGGTGATACCCGTTCCGACTCGGTTAAAAACGGACTTCTTTGTGCGAAAGAATTTTCATCCGACGGCGATGTAATTCTCATTCACGATGCCACTCATCCCTATGTCGACGAAAAAGGTGTCGAAGAAGTTATCGACGGAGTTAAAACTTTCGGCGGAGCAACTTTGGCACAGTTTAACTATGACACTGTATATAAAATGGACGATGACCACATACTTACTAACATCGAGCCGAGATTTAACATTGTAGCGGGGGCTTCTCCCGAAGCCTTTACTTTCGGAAAAATCTTTGATATCTACATCAACTCCGAAAAAGAAGAACTCGAAAAAATGACTTCCGCAGGTGCTATCGCACTCGCTCACGGAATTAAAATGAAAGTTGTCCGTGCAAATGTTTTGAACCTCAAAATCACCTATGCAGATGATATGAATTTGTTTACAAAATTAGTTGAAAACTATTTCTTTCCAAAGGAGTAAGAAAAAATGAAAAACAAACTTCTGGATATCCTTGAAAAACGCACACTCGGTATTCACTCCGGTATTCCGTCTTTCTGTTCTGCGAACAAAATCGTTATCGAAGCGATTATGGACCAGGCAAAAAGATTTGATGACACGGTGCTGATTGAAGCAACATCCAATCAGGTAAATCAGTACGGCGGCTATATGAGTATGACCTCTGTTGATTTTCGTGAATATGTTTACAAAATTGCCGACAAAATCGGCTTTGACAAAGAAAAGATTATTTTGGGCGGTGACCACCTCGGTCCTCTGCCCTGGTGCAATGAGCCTGCAGAGTCTGCTATGGAAAAGGCTAAAAAATTAGTTTATGACTGCGTTAAAGCGGGATATACAAAAGTCCACCTTGACACAAGTATGAAATTAGGCGACGACCCCGTTGACGAAATGCTCGAAAACGAAGTTATCGCTGAACGCGGTGCAATCCTCTACAAAGAATGTGACCGTGCCTACAAGGAACTTTTAGAAGAAAATCCGAATGCGGTTCATCCTGTTTATATCATCGGCAGCGAAGTTCCTATCCCCGGCGGTTCTCAGGAAGAAGACGACAACCTCAAGGTCACAAATCCCCGTGATTTTGAAAGCACTATCATCGCATACAGAAAAAAATTTGACAAACTCGGATTAAAAGACGCGTGGAATCATATCATAGGTATAGTGGTTCAGCCCGGTGTTGAATTCGGAAACTCCGATATCCACGCATACAACAGAATTGATGCAAAGAAACTTTGCGACAGGCTGAAAAAATATCCGAACATCGTTTTTGAGGGACACTCGACCGACTACCAACCCCCCGTTAAACTTCGCGAAATGGTTGAAGACGGTATCGCAATCATCAAGGTAGGTCCTGCTTTGACAAATGCCGTGAGAGAGGCTATCTTTGCTCTTTCCATGATAGAAGAAGAACTCATCCCCGACAAAAAACAGCGTGCTAACTTCATTGATGTTCTCGAAAGCGAAATGCTCAAAGACAACAAAAACTGGATTAAGCACTACCACGGCGATGAACTTTCTCAACACATCGCAAGAAAGTACAGTTTCTCCGACAGGAGCAGATACTACTTCTCAAATGAAGCAGTAGTAAAAGCACAGGAAAAACTCTTCGAAAACTTTGAGGGTATCGAAATTCCGTTACCGCTCTTGCATCAGTATATGCCTTTGCAGTATCTCAAAGTCCGTGACGGAAAACTTGCAAACAAAGCAAGAGAACTTGTCAAAGATGCAGTTGTTTGTGTTGTTGAAGACTATAACTACGCAGTAAAATGTAACTATATGGTTAATTCCATGATATGAGGTAAATTATGAAAGCAGCAGTTTTACACGCTAATAAAGATGTTCGTTTTGATGAAATTGAAACCCCCGCGGTCAACAAAGACGAAGTAAGAGTCAGAGTAATCGCAACGGGTATTTGCGGTTCCGATATTCCCCGTGTTCTTTCTAACGGTGCTCACGGCTATCCGATTATTTTGGGACACGAATTTGCAGGCTATGTTGACGAAGTCGGCGACGGCGTTGACAATGTTAAAAAAGGTGACCATGTTGTCGGTATTCCGCTTGTTCCTTGTTTTGAATGTGACGACTGCAAAGCAGGTAATTTCTCACTTTGCAAGCATTACAGTTTCGTCGGCTCACGCCAAAACGGAAGTATGGCTCAATATGTCGTACTGCCTAAATGCAATGTATTAAAAATCGACAGTTCTATCCCCTACGAAGTCGGCGCTTTCTTTGAGCCGAGTACGGTTGCCATTCACGGCATTTTACAATGTGGCTACAAAGACGGCAAAAATGTTGCTGTTTTGGGCGGTGGCACTATCGGTCTTTTCGTTTTACAATGGCTCAAAATTTTGGGTGCGGAAAATGTCACCGTTTGTGATATCGACGACGAGCATCTCAAACTTTCAAAAGAACTCGGTGCAGATAACACCCTCATCACTCTTGATAAAAACTTCTACAATAATGCAAATGAGTTGACTTTGGGCAAAGGCTTTGACTATGTTTTTGTTTCAACCGGCTCAACAGAGGCGATGAAAACCGCTTTCAAAATTGCTTCAAATAAAGCAACCTTGTGCTTTATCGGTACACCGACAAAAGAACTTTCGTTTACTATTCCCGAATGGGAAAATATGAACAGAAAAGAATTTTATCTCACCGGCTCTTGGATGTCTTACTCCGCTCCTTGGCCCGGAAAAGAATGGACTCTCACCGACGAACATTTTGCAAAAGGTGATTTGAAAGTCCTGCCCGAAATGATATACAAAACTTTCCCGCTTTCAGAAACGATGGAAGCATTTAACGAGTACACCGTACCCGGAAAAGTTATGGGCAAAATTCAAATAGTAGATAAAGACTGACAGAGGTTTATATGGCAACAGATTTAAAAAAGAGAATTTACAAATTTGACAATATCAAATTTGCAGTAATTCTCCTTGTCGTTCTCGGTCATGTAATTGAGAGTTATACCGGTAAGTCTGATATGTTCAAAAGTCTTTGGCTGTTTATCTACTCCTTTCACATGCCGTTGTTTATCTTTCTCAGCGGACTTTTTCAAAAGCGTTTTGAGAAAGGTTCAAAGTTTAACACGCAAAAGTTCACATACTATATTATTCTCGGATTTATTCTGAAACTGCTTTTGCAGTTTGTCTACGATTTCTTTACCAAAACAAAGGAAAAATTAGATTTGCTTGGCGGTCAACATGTTGAATGGTTTATGTTTGCTCTTGCGATGTATATGCTGTTTGCCTATATTGTGCAGCGTATTCATCCCGCCATTGTTCTTTCTTTTTCCGTTGTTGCGGCTTTAGTCGGCGGTTATTTTTGGTTTATCGGCGACTTTATGTATAGTTCAAGAACTCTTGTATTTATGCCGTTTTTCTTTTTGGGATATTATCTTACGCCCGAAAAGGTTATGGATTTTACGAACAAGATATACATAAAAATCGGTGCGATTGCTGTTCTTGTCATTTACTTTGTTCTTTGCTTCCGCGAAAGGACAGAACTTTACAAGTTACGCAGACTTTTTACCGGAAGAAATTCGTACGCTTTTGTTTCGGAAAAATTAGCAGGTTGCTCACCGATACACAGACTTTTGTGCTATGGTATCTCGCTTGTACTTTGTATCGCAGTTATTGCTATAGTCCCGAATATAAAAATCCCGCTTATCTCCTCTATGGGAGCAAATACTCTTTCGGTTTATTTCTGGCACAATCCCTGCATTTACATAGCAAAGTATTTCGGACTTTTTGCATTGATGCTCAAAGCACCCGACCCGCTGTGGAAAATACTTATCATAGCGTTTGCACTTATACTCGGATTTGTGCTTTCCTTCCCCATCTTCAATGCCCCACTGAAAGCACTAAACAGATTGATACAAAAAATACCGACCAAGGCTTGTATCATCACGGTTATTGCAATATTTGTTGTAGCGGCTGTATTACGATTTTTTGTATTAGTATAAAGCAAAAATTTAAGGCGACAAGACAAATGTCTTGTCGCCTTTGTTTTATTCAGATGAATAATTATTCTGCTGTTTCGGTGCAAGCGTTAACGATAAGAGAAATACCGCTGACTGCAAAACCGATAGAAGTGAAAATGCCCATCATTCCGATAATAAGCGGTAAGCAACCGAATGCAGCACAAGAAGCGATTACCATAAGGAAACCGAGTATTACGGAAAGAACACGCATAGCAGTTGAGTAGAAAACATAAGTAAACGCATTTATGATAGTGATAATACCCTCAATCAACAGAGCAATCAAGAGGATAATTGCAACGAGTTCCTGTGTAACGAAAGTAAAACCCGGGATTGTGATATTCAAAAGCATAAATATAATTGCAAGGATTGCAAGAGCAACACCAAGACCGCCGGCATAAGCCTGAGTCGAGCCTAATTTACGCTTTTTGCGGTTTACACAGTAGTCGATAATAAATACGATACCGACTATACCAACATAGATTGATGCAACATAAACATAGATAAGTTGTCCTGCAAACGGGAACATCAACAAAAATGCTGCAACAATTACTGATAAGATACCTAATATGATTTTTAAAGCCTTCATTTCTTATCTCCTTTTAAATTTTATTTATATCAAGGACCGCAAGCGACCCAAATATACAAAAGTCGTTACTTTTGCTAATTATACCACTAACTTCACTGCATTAATATTCTATTACAGAAATATAGCAAAATTATTCAAAGAAGAGCCTTGCCCGCGTAAACTCCGCAAATTCGTACGACGGCATATATTCGCCCAAAGGACTGTCGATTTTCTTGTCAAGATAATCGTAGTAGTCGCAACTTACTTTACTGCGGTCAATTCCGAGAGTACCAAAACGCCCGCGTATAACATCGGGATAGCCACTATTAGCAAAAGTTTCGAGTAAATCACGGCGAAGATTTTGAAAATACGACATCTTGTCATCATCTTCAAAAACAGCCGTTGTAATCTCTCTTGTCTTGCAGTCTGCACCCATTCTGTCAACAAGAAAAGCAAGGACTTCTTTTGTTTTGTTATACTTAAATTCCAAGGGTTTCGAGTCAGCGTATACTTCAAATCCACCAAAGCATTGAATGAAAATTCCTGTTTTCTTTCTCTCTACAGGGTGGCGCAGATTATTTAGTGCTGTTCTTAACTTTTCTTCTGTAATGGGTTTTAGCAGGTATCCGCTGCAATAAAGATTTAACGCATCAAGAGTATATTCAGAATGCCCCGTACAGAAAATAATATTTATTTTCGGGTTTATCTCTTTTAACTCCTGTGCAAGCGACAAACCGTTTGAAATACGCATACTTATGTCGAGAAAGGCAATATCTATACTTGTCTTTTTTGCATATTCCAAGGCTTCTTTTGCATTGGAAAAGGCGACACAGTTATCGTCTTTCATAACATTTTTTACCGTTGCTTCCATAACGGCAAGGACAATCTGTTCGTCGTCAACTATAATTACATTCATATTTGCTTTTCTCCCAAAGGCAGGGTGATAACGGCGGTAGTCCCCTCGCCTACTACACTGCTGATATCAAGTGTACCACCGCACAATGTTTCTATTCTTTTTCGTATATTTTCAATACCTATATGTGATTTTCCGTCGTCAAGTTTTTGGTTTACATCAAAGCCTACTCCGTCATCACTTACCGTGATTACTGCGGTATCATCAACTTCTTTTGTCGAAAT
>JAZLJE010000271.1:0-9278 GCA_045617705.1 Ruminococcus sp. | reverse complement strand
TGTCCAGAAGTTTGATGCGTATTCGCCGTCGTCGGGGGTTTCAATATGTTTTGCAGCGTCAAAACGGAAACCGTCAACACCGCAGTCAACACATTCTTTAAGAAGTGAAGCAACCCTTTGCTGAACATAAGAGTCAGATGTGTTAAGGTCAGGCTCGCCGATATTTCCCCAGACAACATTTCTTATTGAACCGTCGTTGCAGTCAGTATAAGGATGGAAATATCTGTCTTTTCCATTGTAAAGATTTGATTCATATCGCGACAAATTCCAGTCAACGCCACCGTTGGAGCCGTCGTTTGATGTATGGTTTGCAACGATATCGCAGATAATTTTTATGCCGTATTTGTGGGCTTCGGTGCAAAGTGAAGTAAGGTCAGATTTTGAGCCAAGCCATGAGTCATTTTGAGCAACTGTGAAAGAGATAGGCTGATAGAGTTTCCACCATTGGTTGATGTCGTTCCAACCGCCAAAGTCTTTCGGTTGCTGTACGGGAGAAGTCTGAACAGCAGAAAATCCTGCTTTTGCAATGTCGGGAAGACGGTTTTTGATGTTGTTAAAAGAACAGCAGAACGCGTGAAGAATTGTTCCGTCCTGAACTTTTGTCGCAAGGTTATATGATGCGCCTGTTTCTTTGCTTTCTGTTTCTGCCGCAGAATAGGGAATAGTAACGAAAATGCTTGATAACACAAGAGTAAGTATCATCAACAACGCAACAAGTTTTTTGTTCATCTTCATAAAAAATCCTCCCAAATTTTCAAGTTAATTTCAAAAAATCCTAAATCAAAATTATCTTATGCTACTATATTATCACAGCACTTTTTGAAATTCTATTGATAAAGAAACCAAAGTTTTATATGCTTGATTATAATAAATGTGATATGGAAAAGATTTTTCAAAAAAGAAGAAGAACAAAATTTTCGTATATTTAAAGTCTTTGTGTATATTCAACAACAACCAAGAGGCGTTTTAGTGCAATGTAAATAAAAAACATAAAAATCACGCCAGTTGAGCAGTAACTCAACAGGCGTTGAAATTTGTTGTTATTCTGTGAATGTTGTGCCTACTTTACTACCGTCTTTAAAGTGTGCAATATAACGCTGAATTATAGTTGCATCGACTATGGATAACGAGGGAACATTTGAAACATGGGCAGCCTTTTGTTGCAGGGCTGAAAGTTTAGTTAAATGTGAAAGGTGTAATTGAATTAATGTAACATCAATTATCTGAACATCACCGTTTAAGTTTGTATCACCGTAGATGTAGGTTTTAGTAGCAGGCTCTGTAGTAGGTTCGGTAGTTGGCTCTGTAGGTTCGGTAGTAGGTTCGGTAGTAGGCTCTGTAGGTTCGGTAGTTGGCTCTGTGGTCGGTTCTGTAGTCGGTGCTTCTGTCTCTTCGGTCGTGGGTTCAGTAGTAGGTTCAATTTGTTTTTTCTGAACAGTTAAGTAAACATAAGACCATTTTGAATTTCCTTCGGGGTTGAAATACAAAGTGCATTCGCCGGTTTTATTTCCTGCCGTTGTGCATCTGTAATTATCGCCGTATGAGGGATAGAAGGTAGGAGTATGGTCAAAGTATCCGACAACTTTGATTTCATCATTGTTGTGGAATGTGTAGTCAAGTTCGTATTGACCTTCTACAGTAGCAGACTTGTGTAACTTTCTGTCAGTAGTGAGAGTATTCCAACAGTCCTGACCGTTTATAGTGCCGACAAGGTAGAAACCTTCTTCAGTAGACGGGTCATAAGTTTCTTCTGTCGGGGTGACAGGTGATGTTCCGTTAGAAATTACTGCAACGCCTGTGTTTCCGATTGTACCCGAAAGTTTTCCACTTGATATGGTAAAAGTGTTTCCCGTTACCATATCTGTGTATGTGCCGTCTTTCATCTTTTGTGTGGTAACATTCGAAACAGATGAATTAGTACCGGAACAGTTTACTATAACCATACCTGTAGTTGTGCTTTCGTTTGAATATCTTTCGCACATTGCAAAACTACCCGAACTTGAAAGGTATTCCGAATATCCGAGGAATTGATTATGAAAATTATTTGCAGCAGATACAGCGTTGCTTTTGTAGGAGGTTGAGCCGATAGAGCCCATAGTTGCTTCGCCTGTACGCATAAAGTAAAGCATAGCGATTTTATTTCTTGATGCACCTAAACAGTATGCTTTGTTAATTGTAGTCTGGCTGACATCTGCTGTAGTACCATCTGCAAAAGTGTCGTGAGACTCTGCCCACATAACGATTTTGTCAGCCGATACACCAGTGTTAAATGAACTGTTTGCAGCACCTGTTGCATTTTTATTGTTAATGCTCCACATAATGTTGTTTCCTGTAACATTGTCAGTTACGCTCATATAAGGTGTGTAAGAAGAAAAACTTCTGCCGTTACCACAGGTGTTAAGAATTTCGCCGTAGTAGTACGGAGTTTTGCTGTAGTTACTCTGTGCATAAGAAGTTGTAGCACCGAGAACATTCGGCCAAAAGAGTGAAGAATAGTTACCGTCTGATGGAGTTTCGATATGTTTTGCAGCATCAAAACGGAAACCGTCAACACCGCAGTCAACACATTCTTCAAGCAGAGATGTTACTCTTTGCTGAACATAGGTGGTTGCTGTGTATAGGTCGGGCATACCGATATTACCCTGCACAACATCTTGAATTGAGTTGTCAGTACAATTTCTGTAAGTATGAAAATATAAAGATTTATTGTTATAAATAGTTGGCTCATACTTTGCAACATCAGGATTAAGGGAGTCTTTTGCTCCGTCATTTGCCAAGTGGTTTACAACGATGTCGCAGATGATTTTGATACCGTATTTGTGTGCTTCGGTACAAAGTGAAGTAAGGTCAGACTTTGTGCCGAGCCACGATTTTTCAGCAATAGAGAATGAAAGAGGTTGATAAAGTTTCCACCATTGACCTTCTACATCGGTCCAAGAAGCGTTGAAGTCTTTAGGTTGTTGTACGGGTGAAGTCTGTACGGTAGAAAAACCCGCCGCCGCAATATTTGCGAGTTCACTTTTAATGTTATTGTATGAGACATTCCAAGCGTGGAGTATCTCGCCGTCTTGTACTTTTTCAGGCAGATTATAGTCTGCACCTTCCTGTGTTTTAGCGGTGTCATTGTTTGCCGCGGAAAAAGGTTGTGCCATAACTACTGAAGAAATAATCATCGTCAATGCAATTACTACGCTCAACAATTTTAGTTTTTTACTCATTGATATTCCTCCTAAAATTTATTGTTAATGTGTTTGTAGTGTTCTATATTTCCTTGAGTATAAATATAACACATTTTTTGGTAATATACTATTGATATAGAATACAAAGTTTTGAAAAAAATGTTGTAAATTTAGTGAGTTAATGTATATTTTTTAAAATCTATATGATATAATAACACAGGAAAGTATAAGGACTTGTGTATTATTACAAATTCAGCATTAAAAATTTGTTAAATTTTACTTCAAATATTTTTTACTTACATATCATATATTTTTCACTTTGATGTTTTATTATCTTGGTGTACTCAAAGTATTGAGACAAAACCGAACAGGAGGTAACCGATATGACAGATTATAATGATTTCATTAACGAAAATGAAAACGAGGAGTACAAAAGCATAAATGATACTTCTCAAATGAAAAATACACAAGAGTTAAAACAAAACACAGAGCAAACTCAATACGACACACAATTTACAAATCCTTATACACAATATCAAAGTAAACCCTACACAGAACAACCCGTATCACAGCAACCTGGTTACAGTACACCCCAAACGCCTCAATATACTCCACCGCAAAATGATGATATGCAAAACGGATATTATCATCATTCATATATAGGTGCAAATAGCAACGGTGTGAACACACAACAGCCGTCAAATAATCCCTACAGCACTCAAAACCAAAAGCCGAAAGAAAATAAGGTGAAAATGCCGAAGAAAGCACTCGTGGCGGTAATAGCAATTTGCGTATTGCTTTCGGGAGCATTCGGCTTCGGCGGTACGATGCTTGCAAATGCGATTAACAAAAACGATGCAAATGCAGACGGTGCTATGGTAATTCATCAGGTAACTGCCGACAAAACAACCGAAACAGAAAACCTTGTTGATAAATCAACTTCACAAATTACGCAAGATGTTGCCGACTCCGTTGTTGAAATCACAACCGAACTTATGACAACTAACAGTTTCTACGGTCAACAAATTTCACAGGGCGCAGGTTCAGGCGTAATCATTTCGCAAGACGGCTATGTTATCACAAATAACCATGTTATCGACAGTGCAACAAAAATAACAGTAACACTTCGCAGCGGCGATACCTACGATGCAAAACTCATCGGCAAAGACAGCGAGGTTGATATAGCCTTGCTGAAGATTGATGCAAAAGACCTCAAAGTTGCCGTTTTCGGAGATTCTTCCGAACTCACAGTAGGCGACAAGGCTGTCGCAATCGGCAACCCGTTGGGACAACTCGGCGGTACTGTTACAGACGGTATCGTCAGCGCACTCGACAGAACAGTAGTAATTGATGACAAAGCGATGAACCTTTTGCAGACAGATACAGCAATAAACCCCGGTAACTCCGGCGGCGGACTTTTCAACGGTCAAGGCGAACTTATCGGCGTAGTTGTAGCAAAATCATCAGGTGAAACAGTCGAAGGACTCGGCTTTGCAATTCCGATAAACGATGTTCTTGATATCCTTTCCGATTTGAAAGAACACGGCTATGTAACCGGCAGACCTGCTTTGGGTGTAACCTTTGTTGATTTAACAAACAGTATGTATGCAATGTACTATTTCGGTAATCCCGAAGAAGGCTGTTATGTATATTCAATAAATTCAGGTTCCAATGCCGAAAAAGCAGGGCTTAAAGTAGGCGACAGAGTTATTTCCGTCAACGGTACCGAGATAAAGTCATCATCCGATATCCAAGGCATAATAAAGAAACTTTCCGTTGGTGACGAGGTTTCGCTTGAAGTTGAGCGTTCCGGTCAAAAGGGTACAATAAAAGTAAAACTCGAAGAAAAAGTCCCCGATGCAAAGAGCGAAAGCAATAATAGTAACAGCAGACAAAGCGAAGGTTTTTCTCCTTTCGGATAATAATTTGCAATATAAAAAGTCAGAGCATAGACAAAATCTATGCTCTGATTTTTTGTTTATTATAGCCAAAAAGAAAATTGATGTTTTGTACAAGCATACAAAGATGAAAATGTATGCAACTTTTTGGGTGCTTTAGTTAGTTATATATGTGGATGTAAAATATACAAACAAAAGGAGAGAAATAAAATGAAAAAAGTAATAAGCACAGTTCTTGTATTGGTAATGCTTTTGAGTATCACATCAATCGTTGTCTATGCAGAAAGCCATTCGTGGTTTGAACCCGAGGTTATCTCCGCAAAAAAGGCAGTTGAACTTTACGAACAGGAAAACGGCGTCAAACTTCAAACACATAGGCTGTATTTCCAGATGCCCGACGGAAAAAACGGTCCCGGTATTGTAAAAGACCCCGAACGTATGGGCGAGAAAGCCCCCTCTTGGTATCACGAATTTGTTGACCCCGACGGCGAAACAAGAACAACAAATTGTTGTATCTATTGGTGGGAAGGCGTAGGTGTTCCCAACCCGGGCGATTCTTCAGAATTTCCGTGGAGTACCGGAGGCTGGGTAGGCTATATCGCAGAACAAGGCGATGCACCTAACGTTTATTATTGTGATGTACCCTATAGCAGAATGAACACTTGCATAATTTGGAGCAACGGTATCAACGGCGGTACTGATGACAGCGAGCCGATATATTATCTTGCCGCTCAAAGTATGAACGTTGACCGCGAGTATTACTGGCCCGGCGAAGCAATTATCACCACAGCCGACGGTGAGCAGATTGACTTGTATCCGGATGGTTGCGGAGATGAGGACCATTGGTTTAATAATATGATTTATATTATTGACCCCGACCAGGTTTTTGAAGATGAAATCACCCATAAGATGAACTGCGGCGGTTTTTGGTATCGTTATTACGGTAACGGATGCTATGGCTGCGTTGAAGGTGGGGAAAAGGATATTCAAAAGAATTGTATGAACCCCGACCATAACCATTCATATATTTTAGGCGATGTAAATATGGATACCGTAGTAGATGTAACTGACGCAACTACTATCCAAAAATTCGAAGCAGATATTATTGAACTCACCGATATTCAGAAAATGGCTGCAGATGTCTGCGGTAACGGTCCTGACAAAATTTCCGTAATGGACGCAACCCGTATCCAAAAGTATAAAGCAAAAATATGTAATCTCGACGGCTCTGTTCCTTATACAGGTCCCGATGATTGATAAATTTTGTGCCTGATTTTTTAGGGGATAATAATTTCTCCTGATAAAGTTTGCAATATTAGGCAGCAACGCCACCAACAATAGTTGGTGGCGTTGTGGTTTTTATATAAGTTTTATTCTTCTTTTGAAAGCGCTTTGAGTATCATATTCGCACACATATAGACATTTCCTCCGCCCATAGTAAGAACGAGGTCGCCCTCTTTCGCGTTTTCACAAATGTATTTTGTGATATCTTCAAAAGTGTCGATACAAACAGAGTTTTCTACCTTTTTGCCCAAATCGGTGTTGTAGATATCGTAGGTGTTCGTTTCTCTTACTGCGAGAATTTCCGAGATAATCGCAACATCGGGAATAGATAAAGCCTTTGCAAAGTCATCGAGAAGCATAGCAGTACGCGAATATGTGTGAGGCTGAAATACTGCCCAAACTTTTCGAAAGCCCATATTCTTTGCTGCTGTGAGCGTTGCCTTGAGTTCTGTCGGATGATGTGCAAAGTCGTCTGCAACAGTTATGCCCTGCGGATGACCGAGTATCTCAAATCTTCTGTGAACACCGGTGAATTTGTGCAGATTTTCAGAGATTTCTTTCGGAGTTGCACCGAGGTAGTGCGCAGTAGATGCACAAGCCAAAGCGTTATATATGTTGTGCTTACCCGGTACGATAAGTTCGATTTCACAGAGTTTTTCGCCCTTGTGCATAAAGTCGAATTTCTCGTATGCACCTTTAGTAATACGAAGATTTTCTGCGTAGTAGTCGTTTTTACGGTCAAAACCGAAAGAAATTTTTTGAAGTTCAACATCTTTTACAGAGTCGAGTACATTTTCGTCATCACCGTTAATAACGAGTAAACCTGTAGTTTGCTTTGCAAATTTGTTGAATGATTTTTTGATATTGTCAAGTGTGCCGAAGTAGTCAAGGTGGTCGGCATCAACATTGAGAATAATCGAAATGTAGGGAGTAAGTTCAAGGAAAGTGTCAACATATTCGCACGCTTCACAAACAATTATGTCACTTTGACCGACATATCCGTTGCCACCGATATAGGGCAGTTTACCGCCGATAATAGCAGACGGGTCAAAACCCGACGCAATAAGCACTTGTGAAAGCATAGCAGTTGTCGTTGTTTTTCCGTGAGTACCCGAAACGGCAATACTTCTGTTATATCTTCTTGTGACAATTCCGAGCATAATACTGCGTTCAATACAGGGAATACCCTGTTCTTTCGCTGCAATGAGTTCGGGATTGTCTTTTTTTACTGCCGCGGTATAGACAACAAGTTGGGCACCCTCAATATTTTCAGCCCTGTGTCCCATATATACCGGTATACCGTAGTCTTTAATACGCTGCAGGGTGTCGCCCTCGGCACAGTCCGAACCCGAAAGTTCAAAACCCTCGCTGTGTAGTATTTCGGCAAGGGGACACATCCCCGAACCGCCGATACCGATAAAATGTATTCTTTTTATTCCCTCAATCAAATGGTCATAGTTCATATATATACCCTCAAACAAGTTGTGAAAATTATTGTAATAGTAATGTTATCACTTATTATACCAAAAATAAACAACTGTTTCAATACTGTCACCGAAAATTACGAAATTATAATGAGATAATAGAAAAATAAGGTGCTTTAGCCGTGTATAATTATAGTATAAATCATAATGAGGTAGTTATGGCACTTTTTAAGAACGATATAATAACCCTGAAAATAGAATCAATGACAAGTGACGGCAAAGGCGTCGGCAGAACTGATGAAAATATTGTCGTTTTTGTACCGGATACCGCTGTCGGTGACGAAATCACGGCAAAAATATTGAAAGTAAAGAAAAATGTCGCTTTTGCAAAGGTTGAAGAAATTGTAACTGCGTCAGTTGACCGTATTATTTCCGAGTGTCCCGTGTCGACTAAATGCGGTGGTTGTATCTATCGCCATATTAGTTACGATGCCGAATTGAAAGTAAAATATGATAAAGTAAAAGATGCCCTACAGCGTATAGCAAAGCAGGATGTATCGAAAATTCGCGATATAGTTCCGGCAAGTAGTGTTGATTTTTACAGAAATAAAGCACAAATTCCCGTAGGCCTTGACAAAGCGGGTAATGTTGTTATGGGCTTTTATTCACGCCACAGCCACCATATTGTACCCTGCCTTGACTGCAAACTTTCACCGAAGATTTTTTCCGATATTACCAATACCGTTTACGAATTTTTATGTATAAATAAATCTCTTGTCTATAACGAAGAAACGGGAAAGGGATATATCCGCCACCTCTATTTAAGATATGCAAAAGCCTACCATACTGTGATGGTCTGTTTTGTTGTAAACGGCAAGGATTTTCCTCATAGTGGTATTATAGTTAATTCTTTAGTAGAAAAATACCCGCAAATAAAAAGCATAGTTATCAATGTAAATCGTGAGAAAACCAATGTCATTTTAGGCAAAAAAAATATCACCCTTTACGGTGACGACTATATAACCGATAAACTTTGCGACCTCGATTTCAAGATTTCACCGCTTTCTTTTTATCAGGTCAACCGCGATATGGCAGAAAAATTATACAAGGTTGCAAAAGAATATGCAAACCTTTCAAAAGACGATGTTCTTTTCGATTTGTACTGCGGTACGGGTACGATAGGGCTTTCTATGGCAAAAGACTGCAAGAAACTCTACGGTGTCGAGATAATTGAGCAGGCAGTTGAAAACGCAAAAGAAAACGCAAGGGCGAATAATATCAAAAACGCCGAGTTTTTCTGTGCCGATGCCTCATCTTCGGCAGAGAAATTAAGAGCAGACGGCATCATCCCCGATGTCGTGATAGTTGACCCTCCGCGAAAAGGACTGACAGAAGATTTGATAAAAACAATTTCGCAGATGTCCCCGAAAAGGGTTGTCTATGTTTCCTGCGACCCCGCTACTCTCGCTCGCGATTTAGCCTTGTTTGCAGAG
>JAZLJE010000270.1:0-9800 GCA_045617705.1 Ruminococcus sp. | reverse complement strand
TTCTGACATCTCTGATATCGTCGCATCGTTCTATCGTGATTTTGTCGTTACTGTTTTCAAATATTTTGATATATTCTTCAAAGACATCGAACACCGCTTTTTCTGCGGTTTTTTTGTTTTCTATTTCTTTTTTTATGCCGTCAAAAACATAGGGGTCTTTTACCATAGCGGTATGACCTGTTAGTATTTTCCTTTCTTTTTCGTTTAATCGAAACGCTTTTTCTTCGTTTTCTTTTTCAAATTTGTCTATTGCATTAAGAAAGCGGGATAATTCTAATTTAGAATTATCGCTAAAGTGAGAAAAGTCATTTTCCTTATTCTTTATGACAAAGGCTTTGCCGTTTGCGATACCTTTTGAAACAGCAATGCCAAAGAGTTTGTTACTCAGACAGACCTGATTCAATCAAATCAACAGCCTCTCTGAGTGCTTTTTCTTCATCTTTTCCGTCGCACATAATTGTGATGTCACTACCATAGCGGATGCCCGCCGCGATAATGTTCATCATACTTTTTGCATTTATCTGATTGTCGTTGTATTCTATTCTGATATCACAGTCATATTTTTGCATGGCATTTGCAAAATCCGTAGCAGGTCTCATATGAAATCCCTGCTCGTTTACAAGCCTTGTTTTTTCACTAACCATAGTTTTTCACTACCTTTTTTTCAATTTCACTTTTTTTGACAAGTCCAAGTATAATTGCCCCCGATATCGTGCCGACAGCGAGTGCGATAAAATACTGCAAAGCATTTGTAACAACGGGGAAAACAAAAATTCCTCCGTGCGGAGCCAAAAGTCCGCAGTCAAACACCATTGATAACGCTCCCGCTATTGATGAACCGATAATGCAAGAGGGGATAACTCGTAATGGGTCTGCTGCCGCAAAGGGTATAGCACCCTCTGTAATAAAGCACAAGCCCATAACATAATTTACCATAGCGGATTTTCTGTCTTTTTCTGAAAACTTGTTTTTGAAAATCGTAGCACAAAGTGCAATCGCAAGAGGTGGCACCATACCGCCTATCATAACGGATGCCATTATGTTATATCCACCTGTTGCAAGTGATGCCGTACCGAAAACATAGGCGGCCTTGTTGAACGGACCTCCCATATCAATAGCCATCATACCGCCCAAAACAGCACCGAGCAAAACTCTGCTTGCCGTGTTCATCTGATTTAGTGCATTAAAAAGAAGGGAGTTCAGCATACCGACATAAGGGTTAAGCGTACACATAATAACACCGATGAGTATAATCCCGAGCAAGGGGTAAATCAGTACGGGTTTAATGCCCTCCATACTTTTCGGCAGGAATGAAAAAACGCGTTTTATAAGCAGAACAATATATCCGCTGAGAAAACCTGCCGCCAAAGCACCAAGAAAACCCGAAACTGAATTTGAGTCCCCAAAAGGAAGTAAAAAAGTACTTCCCGTTGTTGCGAGCATACCTCCGACAAAACCAACCGCAAGCCCCGGCCTGTCGGCAATACTCATAGCAATAAATCCCGAAAGTACGGGCATCATAAATGAAAACGCAATACTACCTATTGAGTTAAAAAACTGTGAGCCTTGAGTATGAGTACCAAAAGTCGCATCCTGTGGCATACCTAATATTGTGTCGATAAGAAAAGATATTGCTATCATAATACCGCCGCCGATAACAAAGGGGAGCATATTCGATACACCGTTCATAAGGTGTCTGTAGATTTTCTGTCCGGCGTTATTATTACGAGAAACTTTTTCTCCTTTAGAGTTACCGTCTGCGTGGAAAATGGGCGATTTTTCTTCAATGATGTTGTTTATGAGAATTTCGGGCTTGTGAATACCGTCGGCAACTTTGGTAAATAAAACCCGTTTGTTATCAAAACGGGCTGTGTTTACTTCTCTGTCGGCGGCAACGATAATACCTTTGCAGTTTTCGATTTCTTCATCGGTGAGAATATTTTTTGCACCCGCAGAACCGTTTGTTTCCACCTTAATCGAAACTCCCATTTCTTTTGCTTTCTTTTCGAGTGATTCTGCCGCCATAAAGGTGTGTGCAATTCCCGTCGGGCAGGCAGTAACCGCAAGCACATCGTAGAAAGCCTTGTGAACAGAAGGTGAAACTGTACTTTGTTTTGTAAATCTTTCTGACTCTTTTTCGTCAATAAGGCGCAGAAATTCTTCACAGTCTTTGGCGTTGATTAGTTTGTTGCAAAAAGCATTGTCAACCAAAAGTGTCATAAGTTTTGACAAAACTTCGAGATGAGTGTCGGCGTCATTTGTTGCCGCTATCATAAAAATAAGTTTAGTAGGTTTTTTGTCGGGAGAAGAAAAGTCTATGCCTTTTTTTAGCGTAATCGCCGACAACGACGTTTTTTTCACGCTGTCTGATTTAGCATGAGGTATAGCGATACCGTTCGGAAGTGCCGTTGTGGATGCGTTCTCCCTTTTGAATATTTCCTTTCTGAATTTTTCTTTATCAGAAATAACGGAGCATTTTTCGTGTAAGTCAATAAGGATGTCAATTGCCCGTTCTTTGTTTACGGCGTTTGCGCCGATTTCAATACTGTCCTTTCTTAAGAGGTCGATTATTCGCAAAAAGTTTCACTGCTTTCGTTTAGTAACTTAAATATTTCGTTATGTTTAGCAAGAGAGAGTGAGAATGCCGTTGCACTTCCGCAGGCGGATGCAAGTTTTAGCGCGTATTTCATATCGTGCTTTTGCAAAAATCCCGCAACAAAACCCGCGACCATAGAGTCACCGCTGCCCGATGAATTTACAAGTTTACCTTTGATACAGCCTTGCCTTATTCCTTCACCGGAGTCACAAAGGAGAAAACTGCCCTTTTTCGACATAGAGACAAGAACATTTTCAGCCCCCATATTTTGCAACTTTTCGGCATAGATTTTAATATCTTCATCACTTTGAATGTCAACGCCGAAAATCTCACCTAATTCTTCTAAATTCGGCTTTATCAAAAACGGATGGTATTTCAAAGTGTTTATCAATAGTTCGCCTGTTGCATCAACAACAGTAAGAACATTTTTGTTTTCAACCTTTTTGAGTATTTTTTCATATACCGTGTTGTCTGTGCTTTTCGGAACACTTCCCGAAATGATAAGCACATCACCGTCTTTTATATTTTCAACCTGTTTGTAGAGTCTGTGAAGGTCAAAGTCGGTGATTTTTGCTCCGCTTGTGTTCAGGTCTGTTTCAATATCGGATTTAATTTTGATGTTTATTCTCGTGTCGCCTTCGGAAAGTTTTACAAAATCGCTTTGGATTTCAAGTTTTTTCAAATCACTTTCGATTTTTTCGCCGGTAAATCCCGCAACAAAACCGAGTGCAGTACTGTCTATCCCGAGTTCTTTTAGAACTATCGAAACATTGATACCTTTTCCGCCGACAAAGATATTTTCGCTGATACTGCGGTTGATTTCACCCAAAAGAAATTTTTCGGTATTGATAACCAAATCGAGTGCCGGGTTGAATGTAACGGTATAAATCATAAGAAAACCTCCGTTTTTATCTATTATGTCACCTAAATGAAATATTATGAATACTTGACTGATTTTAATTTTTGTTATAAAATAGTATGGTGATTGTATATGAGTAAAATTATTGTTTGCGGGCTGTCGAATTTTGAAACTGCCTGCAAGGTGAATTTTCCTATTGAGTATTCACCGATAGAATACAATTTTTTCGGCGTTGAGTCTGCACCGGCGGGCGTAGGGCTGAACCTTTCACTTTCTTTTTCAAAACTTTCTGATGAAGTGTGTCTTTTGTCTTATGTCGGTAACGACTCTGCAAGCAACTGTATCAAAAAGGTGCTTTCTGACAACGGCATAACCGACAAATACCTTTTGCCGTGCGAACAGACACCCTCGTCGCTCATCCTCTTTGACGAAACAGGCAGAAGGAAAATCTACTGCGACTTAAAAGATATGCAGGAAAAATCTTTTGACGAAAAGATTTTTGAAAATACGGCAAAAGACGCCGACTTTCTTTGCCTTTGCAATATCGGTTTTTCGCGTAATCTTTTGCCGATAGCAAAGAGAATGAACAAAAAAATCGCCTGTGATGTTCATTGTATCAGCGATGTGTATGATGAATATAACGCCGATTTTATGAAATATGCCGATGTTTTGTTCTTTAGCAATGAGGCAATTTTAGGTAGGGAAGAAGAATTTGTTAATTCTGTAATAGAAATATATTCTCCCGAAATCATTGTTGTCGGTATGGGGGACAAAGGCTCTTTGCTGTATGACAGTTCTTTGAATTCATTTTATCACAGACCGTCTGTTTTTACAAGAAAAGTTGTCAACACAGTCGGAGCAGGGGATGCTTTGTTTTCATCATTCGTGCATTTTTATGCAAAGGGGATGAATGCTAAAAAATCTCTTGACCTTGCAACGGTTTTTGCATCTTACAAAATCGGAGAGAAAAATGCTTCAATCGGCTTTTTGTCTGAAGAAGAATTAATAAAACTTTCCAAAACCGTTCTCTGAATTTCAGCGTATATAAGGAGGCTGATTTTTATCAAAAATCAACAACTTAACATAAAGAAACAGTTACTTAATATTGCCATTTTGCTTTTGCTTTTGGGCGTAACTTTCTATGTAATATTTACAAACTCCGACGGCTTTAGTTTGAAGTCGCTCGGTGAGTTTATCAAAGATATATATTGGCCTTTCCTTTTGGCTGCCTTTTTGTGTATGATAATGAATATCGGATTTAAAGGCCTTTCTATCCGTTCCATTTCACGCCACCTCGGTTACAAGAAAAGACTGACACAAAACTACTCCTACGCTGCTGCAGATATCTATTTTTCTGCGATAACCCCGTCTGCAACCGGCGGTCAGCCTGCATCTTTGTATTATATGGTGAAAGACGGTATCCCGATTGCCGCATCAACCGCCATTCTTTCATATAATCTTTTGATGTATACAGCGTCGCTGATTGTTGTTGCCATTCTTGCTTTTGCAATAAATCCGATGTTGTTTATGAAATTCGATTGGTGGGTAAAACTTCTCATTATCGCAGGCGTTGTAGTGCAGGCTGTCTTTTTGACAGTTTACATTATGATACTTGTATCCGAGAAAGTTGTGCTTCGAATAGGTAAATGGCTTGTAAATATCCTTTGCTTAATAAGAATTTTCAAAGATAAACAGTCATCATACGACCGTTTGGAAAATGCCGTTCACCGTTTTAAAGGCTCAATCGACTATATCAGCCGTAACAAAAAAGTTGCGATAAAAGCCTTTATGTATAATTTCTTGGAAAGACTTGCTTTCCTTTCTATAGGCGTTTTCGTTTTCTTCGGTGCAAAGATGAACATTCCCGAACTTGCGTCAGTTGAAGTTTCCGTTATTGATGTATTCGTTATGCAGGCATATTGCCTTTTGGGTTCTTACTGTGTACCGCTTCCCGGCGCTGTCGGAGCATCGGAAGGCTTGTTCTCAAGTATCTTCTTTTTGCTTATTCCGAACCAGGCGTTGCTTACATCTACAATGCTCACAACAAGAGGAATTAACTTCTACATCTGCTTCCTGTTCGCAGGTATCGTTACACTTCTCCACCATATAAAAGTCAGTTTCTTAAGCAAGGATAAGGATATGGAAACAAAAGAAACTAAAGAAAAATCATAAAAAATTACACATAAAAAATCGACCGCATTTTGCGGTCGATTTTTCTTTTGTAGAAAATTATTTATATAAGGAAGAAACAAATAATGCCCGGAATAATCCCAATCAATGCCCCGCCGATAACATCTCGTATAAAATGAACACCGGAAAGTATTCTTGTAAGCCCGATTAGTACGGCAAGTACAAGCATAATGATACCGAGTTCAAGTTGGATATACAAGAATGCCATAGCGATTATGAAAGCACAAGCCGTATGCCTTGAAGGAAAACTTTTGCCTTTTGTTTTCTTGTTGACAACGGGTTCATAATCATAGAGTTCGTAGGGGCGTTTTGCGTTTACAATGTACCTTAGCAGAGTTACAAAAACGAGGACCGCAAGAGGTACAAAAGTAAACTTCAAAAAAATTATATTAGAAAATCCTAAAGTAACCAAGAGATAGATAAGTTGAATAGGGTAGAAAAGAAGCATAATAAGCGGTAAAATGTCATGAAGAGCAGTAATGATGTTGCTTCGTTTCTTTTCACTTTTAAAATATTCACTTATTTCTCTGTATTGCTCTCCTTTCATTTTCTCACTTCCTTTTCGTCCTTTTTTGTGGAAAATTAATATTTCTTGTATTTTCTATCTATATATTACCACAAGGTTTTTAAATAAGGTTAAATAAAAAGTAACTAAACTATTAACATTCTATGACCACGCCGTATTCTTTGAGCCAGTATTCGATTTCAATTATATACGCCATAATCTGCGGTGCTTTCATCAACTGACCGTACCACGGCGAACTGATATTCTGCGGGTTTTCAATTATATCCATAATGCCGTTTTTGTCAAGAATGGGGTACAAGGGCGAAGTCTTGTCGTCAAGAATTTGTTTTACCTTGTCAGAACAGATTTTCATATATATCGGATTATGTGTTTTCGGATAAGGACTTTTCTTTCGCCAGCATATATCATAGGGGAGAATATTGTCAAATGCTTTGCGAATTATTCCTTTTTCTCTGCCTTGATATGATTTATACCTCCACGGCATATTGTAGGCATAGTCTACAAGACGGTAATCACAAAACGGAACTCTTACTTCAAGCGAACAATACATTGAACATCTGTCTTTTCTTTCCAAAAGGCATTGCATAAACCAGTAGAAATTGAGCAAAAACATTTCTCTGTATCTTGAGTCAACAGGGCTGTCCGTTGGCAGTTTATCAGCCGAATTTATTGTATCATAGTATTTTTGCATAACATATTCTTCACCTTTGGGAAGAAAACCGCCTTTTAGTATTTTTCGTCTTATTTCCTGACTTTTTGACCACGGAAAGCATTGTTCAAAAAGTATGTTTTTGTTGTGATACCACGGATACCCGCCGAAAAGTTCGTCTGCACATTCGCCCGAAAGGGCAACGGTGTTTTTCTTTTTTATCTCTTTGCAAAACAACAGCAGGGAGGAGTCTATATCAACATATCCGGGTAAATCTCTTGCTTTTACGCTGTCGTAGAGTGCATTTGCAACCTGTTCATTATCAAGTATTATTTCGGTATGGTTTGACTTTGTGTTGTCAACCATAAGTGAAATATATTCATAGTCGGCGTTAGGCTGGAAAAGTGATTTTTGAAAATATTTTTTGTTCTCAGCATATTCAACCGAATAGGTATCTATTTGTCCCTTGTCGTGTTCTTTGTAGTAGCCCGATGCCGTCTTGCAGATTATACTTGAGTCAAGACCGCCCGAAAGGAAAAAACACATCGGCACATCGGACACAAGTTGCCTTTTTATCGCATCTTGTAGCAAAAATCTTGTTTTGTCTATCGTTTCAAATTCGCTGTCGGTGTGTTCTTTTGCCGTGAGTTTGTAGTATTGCTCTTTGAAAAGAGAGCCGTTTTTGTATATCGCATATTCACCGGGCAAAAGTTCACGAACACCTTTGTATATGCCAAACGAGGGAGTCCTCGCAGGACCTAAAAAGAAAATTTCATAAAGCCCGTTTTCATCAACAGTAGGAGTGAAAACTTTACTTTTGAGCATCGCCTTAATTTCGGATGCAAACAAAAGTCCACCCTCATATTCATAGTAAAAAAGCGGTTTAACACCAATCCTGTCACGACACAAAAACAAAGTCTGTGACTTTTCTTCAAAAACGGCAAAAGCATAGATGCCGTTTAGCATATTTACACATTCTTTTTTATAGTATGCGTAGCATTTGAGCAGTACTTCCGTGTCACAGTGGGAAGAAAATTCTATTCCTTTTGAAATAAGGTCGCGTCGCAGTTCTTCAGCGTTATAAAGTTCACCGTTATAAACTATTGTATATGTTTCATTTTTATATGAAAAACTCATCGGCTGTTTGCCGTTTTCTATATCAATAACTGCAAGTCGCCTGTGAAGTAGGGCGACATTTTTCTTAATATATTCGCCGTGTTCGTCAGGTCCTCTTTTTGAAAGAGTCAAAGACATTTCTGATAAAATATCTCTTTTGTCATACAGGTCGATTTTTGAGTCGAGCCATCCTGCAATACCGCACATAATCATTTCTCCTTGTTTTCTGCATAGTTTATCGAGCCAAGAAAGCACAGCCCCGAAAGCATAAGTGCTACACTACCCCAAACGGTGGTTGAAGTTGAGATAGTGGGCTTTACCGTAGTTACTGAAAAGACCTCAATGCTTTGTGGCATTAGCATAAGTAATATATATGTAGTAAATGCGGTGATTATTCCCGAAATAATTCTGAATAAGAAAAATAAAATTTTATTTATTTTAATTTCTTTGATAATAGAAAATACCTGAAAATGAACGCATATCCCCGAAAAACCTATCATAAAGCCAATAATTGTCAGCGGATATTTTCCGCACATAGTATTGCACCCTGTTGTGATTTCAAACAGTCCCGTTATGATGTCGCAGAATTTTTCGTTACCTTTGAAAATTGTTTTGACAATTTCGATAATAGCCGAAAAGACAACTACCATAGAACACATTAAAGCACTTTGCGAACAGGCACTTCGAACAGAATTTACAAAAGCATTTGTATTTTTTGTCGGTGCTATTTTTATTGCTATGTTCGAGTAGTCCTCACTTTTTACGGTATGACCTGCGATAATACCGCAAAGAACAACAGAAACGCTCTGGGAAATAAGAAGAATATTCCCCGCATTTTTGTTGTTGAGCAGAGCAAAACCAACATAATTGATAAGAAATCCCGGTCCCGCACCGACAGCAAAGAGCGAAAGTTTTTTTGCCTGATTTTGCGTAATCATTTTGTTTTCAAAAAGCGAACTTGTGCATTTCGCACCGACAGGATAACCGCCGATGATTGAAAGCACTATTACACTGATACAGCACCCCGGCAGCCCGAAAAGAAAATTTGTGATTTTTGAAAAAGGTGCTTCAAGTAAATTGGCAACACCGCTTTCAACGATATAAGACGAAATCACCATAAATAAAAAGAGCGAAGGCAAAAGCACTTCGATACAAAATGAGATACCGTTTTTTATCCCGTTTGAACACTCTTTTGAAAAGTAAATAACACAGAAAACAGCGAGCATAATAGCAAACACCGAGAAAATTATTTTTCTGTATTCGAATAATTTTTGCTTTTTCATATCAGTCACCGATAATATATATTCACTCTACAGCATAAAATATAAGGGTGATTTTATGTCTTTTTTCAAAAGTAAAGGGACAAAAAAAGAGAAAGAAGAAAAGAGCGTAAATACAGAGTTTAATTCAGATTTGCCGAGCCTTGAATTTGTCGGAAACAGAGAAGTTATTATCGAGGGAAGCAAAGGCGTTTTGCTCTATTCACAGGAAAAGATAAGAATAAATACTGTTTCAATGGTGCTTGAGTTTTCGGGACGAAATCTGAATTTAAAGTGTATATCCGACACGGCGCTTATAATAGACGGCTTTATCTGTGAAGTATCTTTTTGTATGTGAGGTGGTATTTTGCTTTTAAATTTTTTGAGACTAATGCGCGGATATGTTGATTTTGAAATAATAGGCAGTTTTCCCGAACGATTTTTGAACATAACCGCACGAAATCATATATTTGTATGGAATTCAAAAAACGACGGAGTATACACAGCATCAATGTATATATCCGATTATATGAAGATAAGAAATTTAGCAAGAAAAAGCAAAGTACGCCTGAAAATAATAAAAAAGCACGGCGTACCGATTTACA
>JAZLJE010000269.1:0-5350 GCA_045617705.1 Ruminococcus sp. | reverse complement strand
ATTTATATGTATGTGCGGCAATCTTCGGATATCCCGATGTGCCCGATGTAAAGTACATCAGCATAATATCGTCGCCGCCGGGAGCATCATCTGTTCTTTCAAAATGACTTGAATACAAAGTGTATTCTTCGTTGAAATTACGCCAGCCCTCACGCTCGCCGTTAACAATAATCTTTGTTTTCAAATTCGGGTATTTCTTTGCCGCTACATCAATCTGTTCTGCTGTGTCGCCGTCTGCGGTGCAGATAATAGCGGAAACACCTGCTGTTTCAAAACGGTATTCAAAATCGTGTGCCTGCAGTTGAGCAACGGCGGGGATTGCAATAGCACCGAGTTTGTTAAGTCCGAGTATAGCAAACCAGAATTGGTAATGTCTTTTCAAAACGAGCATTACTCTGTCGCCTTTTTTAATACCGAGGCTCTTGAAATAATTCGCACATTGGGAAGATGCTCTCTTCATATCGAGGAAAGAAAATCTTCTTTCGGTTTTGTTTGCGGAAATATGGAGCATTGCAAGTTTGTCGGGTTCACGCTGTGCCAAAGTATCGACTAAATCAAAAGCAAAGTTGAAGTTCTCGGTGTTTTTGAAGGTAATCGACTTCGGAGTGCCTTTTTCGTTTTCGACAACATCAATGAAATTCTTGTATATTCTGTCTTTTGTATCTTTTTCGGGGGCAACTGTTTCAAGATAAGTTTTGCCCTCAAGTTCGGGAATAGTTTCTCCGGTTGGATTTAGCACAATGGCGTAGAATGTGCAATCTCCACCGTTTACGGCTATCATACCGTGGGGTGTATCGGAATCGAGATAGATACTGTCGCCGGGGCCTAAAATTTCTTTATGCTCGCCGACCTGTACCATAAGGTTGCCTTCGATAACGATATCGAGTTCCTGCCCTGCGTGGGTGGTAAGTTCAATCCCATTTTTCTCTGCTTTTGCATCATATTTGCACTTGACATACAAAGGCTCGGCAATACGGTTTTGGAAAGCGTAGGCAAGGTTATAATATGTCATACCGTGTGCCTGTGAAACCTGTTGTCCTTTACCCCTGTGGGTAACTGTGTAGGATTTCAGGTGAGGACTGTTTCCCTCGATAATCTCGGTGACATTGGCATTAAGTGCCAAAGCACAACGATAGATAAACGCAAAGTTTAAGTCCTTTACACCGGATTCACATTCGATATATTCGGCAACGGAAACCCCGCATTTTTCAGCCATATCGACAACGGAAAGTTCCTTAAGTTCGCGAAGTTCTTTGATACGCTCCGCCATTTCTTTAATTTTCAAGTCAAGACTCATATAGTTTGGCATACACAAACCTCCGAATTAGGGACGGAATAAAAAAGCCCGTCCCAAAGTTTTCTTTGAGACGAGCAAAATTTCATATACCCGCGGTACCACTCAAATTGCAGTTTGTAAAAAACTGCCTCTCTCGGAGTCAGAAAACTCCTATGCCTTTACGCAGCAATCACGGAGGAGGTCTAATAACCGAAACGGCGTTCTTCTCCCCGGCTCAAAAGTTACAATGCGAAATCTTATCTGAAAACTTGCACCAACCGTTTTCTCTCTGTAAGACAGTAAGACGCATCCTCTTCGTCATAGCCTTTAAAAAACTAAATTATATGTTATCACAACTTTTGTAAAATGTCAACACAAATACCCGATTTTTGAAAAAAATCTATCAAAGCATATTACGCTGGATTTTTCCGCTTATTGTCTTGGGAAGTGACTCTCGAAATTCGACAATACGGGGATATTTGTACGGCGCGGTATGAGTTTTGACATAATTTTGGATTTCTTTTTTCAGTTCTTCAGTCGGTTCTGTTCCCTTTACCAAAACTATGCTTGCTTTTACTACCTGACCTCTGACTTCATCGGGAGCGGCAGAAACACCGCATTCGAGTACATAGGGCAATTCCATAATTACGGACTCAATTTCAAAAGGTCCTATACGATAGCCGGAAGATTTGATTACATCATCTGCCCTGCCGACATACCAATAGTAGCCGTCTTCATCACGCCACGCAAGGTCGCCTGTGTGGTAATATCCGTCGTGCCATACTTTCGCCGTTGCCTCGTCGTCGTTATAGTATCCGCGGAATAGTCCGCAGGGGACTTTGTCCTTGATACCGACTACCATTTCTCCCGGCTCACCTATTGGAACTTCTTTGCCGTTTTGGTCAAGCAAAGTTATATCGTAAAGCGGAACGGGTTTGCCCATTGAGCCTAATTTATGCGGTGTACCGAGGAGATTTGCGACAGCAAGGGTAAGTTCGGTCTGACCGAAACCTTCCATAATTTTCAGTCCTGTTGCCTTTTTAAATTGCTTGTAAACTTCGGGATTTAAGGCTTCGCCCGCTGTTGTCATGTGCTTGACAGATGAAAAATCGTATTTTGAGATATCTTCTTTTATCATCATTCGAAGCATAGTAGGCGGTGCACAGAAAGAAGTAATATTATATTTTGCAAACATCGGCAGAATTTTTGACGCGTCAAAGCGGTCAAAGTCATAAGCAAAGACAGCGCCCTCACACAGCCATTGACCGTAGAGTTTGCCCCACAACGCTTTTCCCCAGCCTGTGTCGGAAATGGTAAAGTGAAGTCCGTCGTCAGATACGCCGTGCCAATACTTTGCGGTTATATAGTGTCCCAAAGGATATTTGTATGAATGTGCGGCAATCTTCGGATAACCCGTTGTGCCGGATGTAAAGAACATCAGCATAATATCATCACCGCAGGGGGTATCTTCGCTACGGTAAAAATGGTTGCTGAAAAGTCCGAATTCGCTGTTAAAATCGTGCCAACCGTTACGCTTTTCTCCGACAATGATTTTCACTTCAAGTGTGGGAGAATTTTCGCTTGCTATCTCTACTTGGTGTGCTGTGTCGCCGTCTGATGTACATATAATAGCCTTTACATCGGCGGCATTGAAACGGTATTCAAAGTCGTGGGTTTGGAGTTGATTTGTCGCAGGGATAACAACAGCGCCGAGTTTATGCAAAGCGATAATCGAAAACCAGAACTGGTAGTGTCTTTTTAAGACAAGCATTACCTTATCGCCTTTTTTAATGCCGAGGCTCTTGAAATAGTTTGCACATTGATTTGACCTGCGTTTGATATCTCTGAAAGTAAAGCGATGCTCGGTTAAATCATTCGAAATATGGAGCAAAGCGAGTTTGTCGGGATCTTTTTCTGCTATTTCGTCAACGATATCAAATGCAAAATTGAATTTATCTTCATTGTGGAAGGCAATAGACTCAAGAACACCGTTTTCAGTTTCAACGGTAGATATGAATTTTTCGCTTATCAATTTCTTTGTAGAGTGAACAGGAAGAACATTCTCGGTATCGTAAGTCTCTCGTTTGTCTTCGCCGGGCAAAACAACCGCGATGAATACGCAGTCTTCACCGTCAACGGCTATCATACCGTGAGGAGTGGAACTGTTGTAATAAATGCTGTCACCCTGTTCGAGATATTCAATATTCTCGCCTATCTGGACTTTGAGTTTTCCCTGCATAATGTAGTCAAATTCCTGTCCCGAATGGCTTGCAAGGTCGATAGGTTTATTCTGCAAATTCTCGTCATAGTCGTACTTTACAAAATACGGCTCTGCTATTTTTTTCTTAAACATCGGAGCAAGGTCGGATATTGTTATACCGTCTTGTTTTGCTGTTTGCCGGCCGTTACCCTTCCTTGTTACGGTATAGGACATCAGCAACGCAGGCTTACCCTCTAACAGGTCGGTAATGCCTACATTAAAAATCTGGGAACATTTATGGATAAATGAAAAAGGAAAATCGAGTTCTCCGTTTTCGTATTGCAGATACTTTTTCAAACTCATTTGGCATTCTTTTGCCATTTGCTCTGCCGTATAGCCCGAAATTTCGCGCATTTCTCGGATACGGTCAGCGACCTCTTTGAGTTTATTTCTTTCTACACTGGACATAAAATCACTCCGAATAATATATTTTCGGCGGGCAATAAAAAAACTCGCCTCAAAAACTTTGAGACGAGTGTGAAAAATCACATCCGCGGTACCACTCAAATTGCAGTTTGTAAAAACTGCCTCTCTCGGAGTCAGAAAACTCCTATGCCTTTACGCAGCAATCACGGAGAATATCTACTGGGCGTCTACCGTTCGTACTCTCGGCTCAGAAGTGATAAGCAAAAGGAAAATGCTATCGGCTCACAGCAAACGCCGACTCTCTGAAAGCAACTTATCCGTGCCGTCTTCGTCACAGCCTTTAATATTTTTTGGTTACGAATAACTTTACCACAACATATACATTTTGTCAAGGACTTATAAAATAATATTGTGATACGAATAGCCCTTAACACAGGTTGAGAAAAATCGGCTTTGGCATCGGTAAAGGTATCAAAATATTTTCCGTCTTTAATTGCCTTTATCAATTCATCGGCAACATCGACATATCCGGTCAGATTATACTGTTTGAAAATCTTGTGAGTTACATCGAGCAGTTTCAGGTCGGATAGGCTGTCTAACTTTGTTTCGTATATAAGCCGTGCGATTGCTCCCGCTCCGTCGTTCTCGTATGTTTCAACCACATAATCATTAAGCAAAGCATCTTCGTCTTCGTCAAAGCCAAAGAATAAATCCTCGTCAGACGGTCGGTTTTGGGATTTTAGGAGTTCGCTGTCAGATACTGTGGGTATTTCTCTTTCAGTTTGTCCTGTATCTCCTGTTCCGTCTTGGAATTGTTGAGTATATCCGTAAGAATTGAAAGTGTTTGGTAATACTGCTTTTCTTCCTGCTTTTCCTCTCCCTTTATGATAGACAAAATCATTTGAGAGGTAGTTTCTGACTTGTTCATTCCCAAAAAGGTCTTCACAAACTTGGCAGAAATCAGCAAATTCGTATCTGTTTTTATAATATCTTTTTGAGTCATTATAAATTACCGCCTTTACTACATCTGAGTCAGTTTCACTACTTGCATTGATAACAAGTACATTATATACTTCAGGTTCTTCAAAAGTCCCGTCAATTATGACTAACTTGTTATTTACCTCGACAAGCCTTGACCCGTCGCCTAATACATTATCTGTCCGTTGGTGTGAATCGGGATTTAGTGTATTAAACTGTTCATTGAGTAATATTCTATCTTCTTTGGTAAATAAATCGTTAGCCCATCCACGCTTATTATACACCTTTATTTCTTCATCATCAAGAGTTGACAGGTCAATATTTTCACGGTCGTGATACTTGTATTCGGTGTTGTCTATAACAGACTGTATCTTTGAATACAGGTCATCCGTGCCCGTACATTCTTTTAGATTTATGAAATACTCATCGGGATGTTCTGACTGTTGATAATTGGTAAAGTGGTCGGAAAT
>JAZLJE010000268.1:0-6536 GCA_045617705.1 Ruminococcus sp. | reverse complement strand
AGTTCGAACAAGGCAGATAAGAAGAAAACTTTCCGCAGTTGAATCCAATACCGCTTTATCGGATGACGACAGCGACTTTGACTCTTTACCCGAAAATATAGAATAATTGAATTAAAAAAATCCTCTTTGGCAATACTTATTACAGTATCGTCAAGGGGGATTTTATTTGCAATATAACAAGGTTGAAATCTGCGGAGTGAATACATCAGCGCTGAAAGTGTTGACAGAAGAAGAAACACGCTCGCTGATAAACACCATAAGAAACGGAACAGAAAGCGAGAAAAAAGTTGCAAGAGATAAGATGATAAACGGAAATCTCAAACTCGTTTTGTCGGTTATTCAACGCTTTACAAACAGGGGAGAAAATCTCGACGATTTGTTTCAGGTCGGTGTTATCGGACTTATCAAAGCAATCGACAATTTTGACCCGACACTTGATGTAAGGTTTTCCACCTACGGAGTTCCTATGGTTTGCGGTGAATTACGGCGTTATCTGCGAGACAACAACAGTATAAGAGTATCGCGTTCAATGCGTGATACCGCCTACCACGCTATGCAGATAAAAGAAGAACTCACAACAAAAAACGGCAAAGAGCCGACAGTTGACGAGATAGCAAAAGTGATGAATACCGAGAAGGAAAATGTTGTTTTGGCACTCGAAGCGATAGTCGAACCTGTGTCTTTGTATGAGCCTGTTTTTTCCGAGGGGAATGACACTATCTATGTTATGGACCAAGTCGGCGATAAGCAAGATGACAACGATTGGCTCGAAGAAATCGCATTAAAAGAAGCAATGCGAAAACTCTCAAAAAGAGAAAAAAAGATTTTGGCGCTACGGTATTTCAAAGGCAAAACCCAGATGGAAGTTGCAAACGAGATAGGTATTTCGCAAGCCCAAGTCAGCAGGATAGAAAAAGGCGCCTTAACATCTATAAAAAAAGAACTGTAAAGACACCAAAATTTCAATATTATTTTGTCAGTATTTTTTCTGCACATTTTATGCCGTCTACCGCAGCAGATACAATACCGCCTGCATATCCCGCACCCTCACCGCAGGGGTAAAGTCCGCTTGTGTTTATCGCTTCAAGGTTTTTGTCGCGAAGTATCCTTATCGGCGAACTGCTTCTCGTTTCCGGGAAAGTCAGCAGTGCGTCATTTGAAGAAAAGCCCGAAAGTTTGCGCTCAAGTAGAGGTAGTGCTTCTCTCATACTGTCTGTGACAAATTTCGGAAGACAGTCGTCAAGTTTAGCAAAAGCGGTAGAAGGCTTGTATGTCGGAATTACATCGCCGAATCGTGTTGATTTTTGATTTTTGAGAAAGTCGCCGACTCTTTGCACAGGTGCTTTGTAGTCACCTTTACCGCACAAAAAGGCTTTTTGTTCGATTTCGCGCTGAAAGTACATTCCGGAGAGAACATCATCAGAGCCGAAATCATCTGGATTTACCGAAACGAGCAAAGCGGAATTTGAATTTTCTTTATCTCTTTTGAATTCACTCATTCCGTTTGTCACAATCGTGTTTTCTTCACTTTGTGCCGCAACAACAACCCCGCCCGGACACATACAAAAGGTGTAGACACCTCTGCCGTTGTTAAGATGTACGTTGAGTTTATAGTCGGCAGAAGAAAGTCTTGGGTGCAAAGAAAAACTACCATATTGAGCCTTATCAATATCAGTTTTCAAATGTTCAATTCTTGCACCGACCGAGAAAGATTTACTTTCCATTTGTATGCCTTTTTCTTTGAGCATAAGAAAAGTATCTCTTGCGCTGTGACCGATTGAAAGCACAATATTGTCGGTGTATATGGTGTTTGTTTTCTCACCGTTTTGAACTTTTGCACCGACGATTTTTTTATCTTTGATGAGTATGTCAACGAGTTTTGTGCTAAAGCACACCTCACCGCCGAGACGCTCTATTTCGTTTCGAATATTCTTTACGGTGGTTTGAAGGTAGTCTGTGCCTATATGAGGCTTTGCGTTGTAGAGAATTTCTTTCGGCGCACCGAAGGAAGCAAAAGTTTCGAGTACAAATCTTTGACGAAAATCCTTTGTACCCGTGTTGAGTTTTCCATCAGAAAAAGTTCCTGCTCCGCCTTCGCCGAACTGAACATTCGTATCTTTGTCGAGTTTCCCGTTTGTGTGAAACTCGTTTATTTTTTCTATCCTGCTATCGACCATTTCACCTCGCTCGATAATGATGGGTTTAGCCCCGTATCTTGCAAGTATAAGTCCGCAGAAAAGTCCCGCAGGACCTGTGCCGACAACAAGCGGTCTTGAAGAGAGTTTCTTTGCGTTTATCTCGTATTTATACTCTTTTGCAAAATCGGCATTTGTGTTCTTTGCTTTAGATAAAACCGCCTTTTCGTCACAGTCTAAAGTTACATCTATTGATGATACAAAGTGAATATCGCTTTTGTGCCTTGCATCTACTGAACGGCGAAAAAGTGAGACATTATTTATTTGCGACTCGGATATTCTTAATTCTTTTGCGGAAATATATTTGATATATTCATCATCATAGTCAAGCGGTAATTTTACATTGCTTATTCTTATCATAAGTTTTCACCCGCACAAAGTCCGCTTGCAAAAGCAAATTGCAGATTATATCCGCCACAGTCGCCGTCAACATCAAGAGCCTCGCCGATAACGAAAACGCCTTTTTGATTTTTCAGTTCAAAAGTATTCGGGTTTATCAGTTTAGTATCAATGCCCCCGTTTGTTGCCTGTGCATTTGAAAAATCCGTTTTCTTTTTACATACAAAGTCAAATTCGTTGATTGCTTTCGCCAGTTTTTCAATGTCTTTTTCATTTAGTTTGTTCGCAGAAATATTAGTTGAAATATCGGTATATTTTAAGAGAGCAAGGGCAATATTTTTATGAAACATTCCCGTGAAAATCTCTGTAACATTTTCATTTTCTATGAGTTTTATTCTGCTTTTCAACAACGCTTTTAATTCTGCACGAGAATAATCAGACATCAAAGAAACCCTGATAAAACAGTCGTCAAATCTGTTCGCAATTCTCGAAAGATTAAAGACACAAATTCCCGAAAGTGCATTTGCGGTAAACTGGATTTCGCCCGTCTCCGACTTAATTTCCTTGTTGTTTTTGTATAGAGTAACTTTTCCGTCTGCACGAATACCTTTGAGCATTTTAGTATACGGCGAGTCAACAGCAACAGGCGAAAGAGTGGGGGAAAGCGAGTTTCTTTTGAGGTTTAGCATATCAAAGACAGACTGCGAATTTTTACTTTCTCTGCCTGCGTAGTCGGTTTTTCCGCCTGTTGCAACAACAATTTGTTTTGCAAAGTATTTTTCGTTTTCAAGCGCGATTTCAAAACCACCGTCAACACTTCTGATATTTTTTATTTTTGCGTTGCAAATTTCTGTAACACTCTGTCTTTTGAGTTCGTTTCGAAGTACGGAAAGTACAGCCGAAGCCTGCTTGCACAAAGGGTATACTCTGCCGTCTTTTTCAGCCTTTGTGAGCAGTCCGATATTATTGAAAAAGTCGATAACATACTGCGGATTATATTTCGAATATAGAATTTTAATTAAATCTTTTGCATTTTCATTATACGCGTTTTCATCGGCAAAAAGGTTTGAAAGATTGCATTTTCCGTTTCCCGTGACAAGAATTTTTTTGCCCACCCTGTCTGTGATTTCAAAGAGTAAAACATCCTTTTTCCTTTTGCCTAAAGCACACGCACAGGCTATTCCCGAAGCCCCTGCTCCGATAATTGCAACATCTGTTTTTTTCATAATCTCACCCACACAAAAAGGGCGGAATAATCCGCCCGAAAAATCAACTGAATATAGCGCCGATAGCACCGAACACACCAACACTCGCAAGCATCATAATAACCCCTGCGATAAGAACGCCGAGTATAACCGCCAAAATACTTGACTTGAAATCCATATCAAGAATACTTGCGGCGAGTGTACCCGTCCATGCACCTGTTCCCGGAAGCGGAATTCCGACAAAAAGCATAAGTGCGACAAAAAGCCCTTTGCCCGCTTTTTGCTGAAGTTTTTTACCGCCTTTTTCACCTTTTTCAAGACAGAAAGTAAAAAACTTTCCGATATATTTTTTATCTTTACCCCAAAGAAGAACCTTCCTTGCAAAGAAGTAGATAAACGGAACGGGGACCATATTGCCGACGATGGCGATGGCATAGGATATCCAGATATTACAGCCCCAGCCGACAGCGTATGGAATAGCACCTCGAAGTTCAATCAAAGGCACCATGGAAATCAAAAATACAAGTAAGTAGTGTATCATAGAAAACTCCTTTTAGTATATCTTTATGAATTATAACCGAAAACAGAATTTAATTCAATAGCAAATCAAAAAACATATTGCGACAAGATTGACATATTTATGTCAAAGGTTTACAATAAAACTTATAATGGGGTGGTTTTGTGAGCAAAAAAAGACTTATTACGAGCATAGTTTTTTCCGTGCTTACCGTTTTGCTGCTCATATTCATTTTCACGCAGTCATCAATAGATGCCGAAAACTCCGATGCAAAAAGTATCGGGATGACTCAGTTTATCAATGACTTTTTCAAGTCGATAAATCTTAATATCGTGCTGACGAATGGGTTAGTTCGAAAACTTGCACATTTTTCGGAGTATTTTGTGCTCGGATTTCTTTTGTGTTCGACTTTGTTTTCCTATACATGGAGGCTGAAACTTTCATTGCTTTTTGCACCTTTGTGCGGGATTGTTGTTTCTGTTCTTGATGAACTTTCCCAGACTTTTTCAGAGGGCAGAACTCCCCAAATTACCGATGTTGTTATTGATTTTTTCGGAGTAATTACCGCTGTGTTGATTACTTCTCTTTTAATATTTTTGATTTTCATAAGGCGAAAGAAGGATAAAAATTGAGCGATATTTCACAGAATAAAATGGGGACCAAACCGATATTACCTTTGCTTATCGGTATGTCCGTGCCTGCTATGTTTTCGATGCTGATACAGGCACTTTACAATGTTGTTGACAGTATATTTGTAGCAAGAATAGGCAGCGACGCTCTCTCTGCCGTTTCCCTTGCTTATCCTTTGCAACTTGTACTTATTTCTTTTGCGATAGGTACCGCGATAGGAGTAAACTCGCTTATTGCCCGCCGTCTCGGTGCAAAAAATTACGAAGATGCCAACAGCGCCGCAACCCACGGAATGATACTTGCGTTTTTGTCTTGGATTGTTTTTGTTATTGTCGGTCTGTTGTTTTCAAAGCCTTTTATTGCTCTTTTTTCAACAAATGAAAAGATAGTTACCTACGGTACACAGTATCTGACTATTGTGCTTTTTGCGTCTTTCGGACTTTTTATTGCTGCTATGGGCGAAAAAACCTTGCAGGCAACGGGAAATATGATATTTCCTATGGTTTCCCAACTGATAGGCGCGATTACAAATATTATTTTGGACCCGATTTTTATTTTCGGTTTGTTCGGTTTTCCGAAACTCGAAGTTATCGGTGCGGCAGTAGCCACGGTAATCGGTCAAATCGTTTCTATGATATTTATACTCATAGTCTTGTTTACAAAAGACCATGAAGTAAAAATTATGGTAAGAAAATTCAAGTTTTCATGGCGAATTGTCAAAGATATCTACGCTGTCGGTTTCCCTGCTATAATAATGCAGAGTATCGGCTCGGTTATGGTAAGCGGTATAAATGCTATTTTGTCTATGGCAAAGATAGCCACGCTCACCTGTGAAACATACATCAACATTTTCGGAGTGTATTTCAAACTCCAAAGTTTCGTATTTATGCCTGTTTTCGGACTGAACCAGGGAACATCGCCGATTATCGGCTACAACTACGGAGCAAGAAACAAATCACGAATGTTCAAGGCTTTTTCAATAGCGCTGATTATTTCGTGTTCGATTATGGGTTTGGGACTTATTGCGTTTCAGTTTGCGTCGGGTTGGATTTTGTCGCTGTTTGATGCAAGCGAACTAATGTTGGAACTCGGTATTCCTACCTTAAAGATTATTTCGCTTAGTTTTATTTTTGCCGGTGCTGGTATTATGTTTTCCGCCTTGTATCAGGCTATCGGCAAAGGCTTTTACAGTATGATGCTTTCAATTTGCCGTCAACTTGTAATGTTGCTCCCCATAGCGTTTATCCTGTCAAAGGTCGATATAGCGCTGATGTGGTATGCTTTCCCGATATCGGAGTGCGGTTGTCTTATCCTTGCTTTGATTTTCTTTATGAGGTTGAAAAAACGCGAGTTCAAAAAACTTGATGAGCCACTTGAAAGTACAAAGAAATTAACTGCCGACAGTCAATAAACATAATTTTTTATCACTCTTGCATATATTGTTTTGGGTGATATTTTGAACGAAGAGAGAAAAGACACCATCATTTATGATGAAGATTTCAAGACTGTCGAAAAAGTAGTTGTAAGGCACAACGAAGACGATAAAACAGACGAAGAAGAAATAGAGCAAGAAAAAGAGCAAAAGGAAAAAACCCCGCCGAAAAATATGCTCGTTATTATTCAACTTGTTATCTGTCTTATTATTGCGAT